>JAICLP010000146.1 GCA_025925475.1 Burkholderiales bacterium
CTCGAATACCAGGTCAGGTTCTTCATGGATCTCGGACGGATCAAGACGGCGCCCGATTTGAGCAAGGCGATCGTCACCGACCTCCTGTAGCAGGGGATTGCCGCCATGCGCTTCGGTTCAGCCGGTCACGTCATCCTGGCAGCCGCTCTGGCGTTGGCGGCGGCGCCGCAGCCGCCTGCCGCACAGGTTGCGCCGACATCGGCGGAGCAGGCAGCTTATTCGGGGCTGTTCGCGGCGGCCGCACGAGGCGACGTCGCCGCGATCGGACGCCTCGCGGCGGCGGGCGAACGGGTCGATGCGCGTGACGGCCACGGCCGAACGCCGCTGCACGTCGCCACGTTCCTTGGCCAGCGCGAAGCGATGCGTGCGCTCGTTCGCGCGGGCGCCGATGCGAACGCGCTTGATCGCGATCGCTACGATATCGTGACGATCGCCGCGGTGGCCGACGACGTTGCGACGCTCGCGACCGCGCTCGGCATAGGCTGCAGCGCCGCGAACGTGACGAGCCCGTACGATGGCACTGCGCTGATCGCCGCCGCGCACCTCGGGCACGACGAAGTGGTCCGCATGCTGATCCGTGCCAACGCGCCGCTCGACCATGTCAACAATCTCGGCTGGACGGCCGTGATCGAGTCGATCGTGCTCGGCGATGGCGGCAAGCGTCACCAGGCGACGTTGCAGGCGCTGATCGCTGCGGGCGCGAACGTCAGCATCGCCGATCGCAGCGGAACGACGCCGCTCGCGCTCGCGCGTTCGCGCGGTTACCAGCCGATGGTGGAGATGCTGACGAAGGCGGGCGCGCGCTGAAGCGCCTTGCAATTCGTGTCAGTAAACGTGTGCCAGCCGTCCGAGCAGCGCGATGACGACGGCGTTGCTCGCAAGCAGGATGCCCGAAAGCCACATCAGGTTCTGAAGCTGGCTGGCCCTGATCTCGGCTTTTATTTCGGCGCGCAACGCGTGGAGCGTAGCGTCGAACTTCACCTCCATCGCGTGCATCCGCACGCTGAAGGCGTCCATGCGGACGTTGAATTCAGACCTCGTCAGGAGCTCGGCACCTTGCTGCGCGGCATCGACGGCGTCCGCGATCTCCTCGGCGGTGAAGTTCGCGCCCTTGCCGGTGGCTTTGAGCGCTGTCAGGAGCTTGCGCGTATCGATGGCGAGCGTCGACATACCGAGAGGTTATCGACAGCGCGAGTATAGCGCCATCGACTATTGGGCCTACATGCTGCGCCGATACTGCCCGCCCACGTCGAACAGCGCGTTCGTGATCTGACCGAGCGAGCAGACGCGCACCGTGCGCATAAGCTCCTCGAACACGTTGCCGCCGTCGATCACCGTCTGCCGCAGACGCGCGAGCGCGGCAGGCGCCTCGTGCGCGTGGCGTGCATGGAAGTCGGCGAGGCGCGCAAGCTGCGACTCCTTCTCCTCCTCCGTCGAGCGCGCGAGCTCGAGCTTCTTCGGTGCCGCGCTTTCGTGCGGGTTGCGAAACGTATTGACGCCGACGATCGGATACGAGCCGTCGTGCTTGCGGTGCTCGTAGTAGAGCGATTCCTCCTGGATCTTGCCGCGCTGGTAACCGGTTTCCATCGCGCCGAGCACGCCGCCGCGTTCGGAGATCGCCTCGAATTCCTTCAGCACCGCCTCCTCGACGAGCGAGGTCAGCTCGTCGATGATGAACGAGCCCTGGTTCGGGTTCTCGTTCTTCGCGAGACCCCATTCGCGGTTGATGATCATCTGGATCGCCATTGCACGGCGGACGCTCTCCTCGGTCGGCGTGGTGATCGCCTCGTCGTACGCGTTCGTGTGCAGCGAGTTCGTGTTGTCGTACGTCGAGATCAACGCCTGCAGCGTCGTGCGGATGTCGTTGAACGCGATCTCCTGTGCATGCAGGCTGCGTCCGCTCGTCTGCGAATGGAACTTGAGCTTCTGGCTGCGCTCGTTCGCGCCATAGCGCTCGCGCATCGCGATCGCCCAGATCCGGCGCGCCACGCGGCCGATCACCGCGTACTCGGGATCCATCCCGTAGCTGAAGAAGAACGACAGGTTCGGCGCGAAATCGTCGACGTGCATGCCGCGCGCAAGGTACGCCTCAACGAACGTGAAGCCGTTCGCCAGCGTGAATGCGAGCTGCGAGATCGGATTCGCGCCGGCCTCGGCGATGTGGTAGCCGGAGATCGACACCGAGTAGAAATTCCTGACGTTGTGATGGACGAAATGCTGCTGGATGTCGCCCATCACCTTCAGGCTGAACTCGGTCGAGAAGATGCAGGTGTTCTGCCCCTGGTCCTCCTTCAGGATGTCCGCCTGCACCGTGCCGCGCACCGTCGACAGCGTCCACTCGCGAATCTTGCCCGCCTCGTCCTCGGTCGGCTCGCGGCCGTTGTCCTCGGCGAACTTGTCGAGCTGCTGGTCGATCGCGGTGTTCATGAACATCGCGAGAATCGTCGGCGCCGGCCCGTTGATCGTCATCGACACCGAATTGTTCGGCGCGCACAAGTCGAAGCCGGCGTAGAGCGCCTTCATGTCGTCGAGCGTCGCGATCGACACGCCGGAGTTGCCGACCTTGCCGTAGATGTCGGGCCGGCGATCCGGATCGTTGCCATAGAGCGTCACCGAGTCGAACGCGGTCGACAGCCGTTTCGCGGGCATTCCGTCGGCGAGCAGATGGAAGCGCCGGTTCGTGCGGAAGGCATCGCCTTCGCCGGCGAACATCCGCGTCGGATCCTCGTTCTCGCGCTTGAACGCGAACACGCCCGCGGTGAACGGGAAGCTGCCGGGCACGTTCTCGGTCAGCTGCCAGCGCAGGATCTCGCCGTCGTCCTCGTAGCCGGGCAGCGCCACCTTGCGCACCTTCGTGCCCGACAGCGATGTCGTATTGAGCGCCGTGCGGATCTCCCTGTCGCGTATCTTGACGACATACTCGTCGCCGGCATACGAAGCCTTCGTCCGCGGCCACATGTCGAGGAGTTTGCGCGAGCGCGGATCGAGCTTCGCATCGCGCTCGGCGATGAGCGCATCGAGCGCAACCAAAGTAGGGTCAGAGACGACTTTCGGCGCGGCAGGTTCGGAAGCGCTCGGCGACGCGTTGCCGAAAGTCGTCTCTGAGCCTACTTTGGGTTGCAGCATCGCCTTCGCCGCGCGCAACTGTTGCCGCTCTCGCGCGAGCTGCGACTGTCGATCGGCCCACCGGTGATAGCCGCGCACGGCTTCAGCGATTTCCGCGAGATAGCGCGCGCGGGGCGCCGGAACGATCGCCTGGCGTTGCGTCGAGAAGCGCGTTGGCGCCGGCGCGAGCGCGCCGTTCTCGAGAGCGAGGCCGTGCTCGTGCAGCCGCGCCGCGACCGCCTGGTAGAGCGCCGTCACGCCATCGTCATTGAAGCGCGATGCGATCGTTCCGTACACGGGCATCTCGTCGGGCGCGACGTTGAAGAGCGACCGATTCCGCTGATACTGCTTGCGCACGTCGCGAAGCGCGTCCTGCGCGCCCTTGCGGTCGAACTTGTTGATCGCGACGAAGTCGGCGAAGTCGAGCATGTCGATTTTCTCGAGCTGCGAGGCGGCGCCGAACTCGGGCGTCATCACGTACAGCGACACGTCGACGTGCGGCACGATCGCGGCGTCACCCTGGCCGATGCCCGATGTCTCGACGATCACGAGGTCGAAGCCCGCGGCCTTGCACGCGGCGATCGCATCGGGCAGCGCCTTCGAAATCTCGCTTTGCGCGTCGCGCGTTGCGAGCGAGCGCATGTAGATCGAAGGCGTGCCAAGGGCGTTCATGCGGATGCGATCGCCGAGCAGCGCTCCGCCGGTCTTTCGCCGCGACGGGTCGATCGACAGGATCGCGATGCGCAGCCGATCGCGCTGATCGAGCCTGAAGCGGCGCACGAGCTCGTCGGTCAGCGAGCTCTTGCCCGCGCCGCCGGTGCCGGTGATCCCGAGGATGGGCGTTTTCGCCGCGGCCGCCGCGTCGAGCACCGCCTTGCGGAAGGCGGCCGGCGCGACACCCGCTTCCAGTGCGCTGATCGCTCGCGCCAGCGCGCCCGCACGTGCATGGCGATCGCCATCTCGCAGCGCATCGATCGACGACGGCATGCGTTGCGTCAGATCGACGTCGGCCGCGGCGACGATCTCGTTGATCATCCCCTGCAGGCCGAGCTTCTGTCCGTCCTCCGGCGAGAAGATCCGCGTCACGCCGTAGGCGTGCAGCGCATCGATTTCGGACGGCACGATCACGCCGCCGCCACCGCCGAAAACCTTGATGTGCGATGCGCCGCGCTCGCGCAGCAGGTCGAGCATGTACGTGAAGAACTCGACGTGGCCGCCCTGGTACGACGAAACGGCAATGCCGTGCGCATCCTCCTCGATCGCGCACGTGACGATTTCCTCGACCGACCGGTTGTGGCCGAGGTGGATCACCTCACAACCGGCTGCCTGCAGGATCCGGCGCATGATATTGATCGACGCGTCGTGGCCGTCGAAAAGGCTCGCCGCGGTGACGAAGCGCACCTTCCGATGCGGCGTGTAGACGAGCGGCTTCGTAGTCGAAAGATCGGTCATCGCGGGCGTCGGCGCCGACGAGGCGGTACCTCCCGAAAGCTTAACGGAAGCAGCGTACCGGGCGGTATTGCCGAGCCTCCTCGGGACTATCCGGAACGCTACATGACGTTTACGTAAACGTCAATCGACCGGCACTTTTGGCAGTCGTTCGCTGTCCCATGCGCGCGACCTTCGCCGCCTTCCCACATCTCCGCCGCCATGCCCCTCCTCCCGACGCTTCGCCGGTTCGTCCTTGCGCTCGTCTTCCTTCCCGCGACCGTTCTCGCGGCGTTGCCGCCCGGCATCACGCAGGGTCCGAGCGTCGAGGGCGTCCACGAGTACAACCTGTCGAACGGACTCACGATCCTGCTCTTCCCCGATGCGACGAAGCCGACGACGACCGTCGACGTGACGTACAAGGTCGGCTCGCGGATGGAGAACTACGGCGAAACCGGCATGGCGCATCTGCTCGAGCACATGCTCTTCAAGGGCACGCCGTCGATTCCGAGCGTGTTCGCCGAACTCGGCCGGCGGGGCATGGAGTTCAACGGCAACACGTCGTACGACCGCACGACGTACTTCGAGACGTTCACGGCGTCGCCTTCGTCGCTCGACTGGGTGCTGATGATGGAATCGGAGCGGATGACGCGCTCGACGTTCTCCAAGGCGGAGCTCGATTCCGAGATGACCGTCGTGCGCAACGAATACGAAAGCGGCGAGAACAAGCCACAGAGCGTGCTGTGGAAGCGGATGGCTGCCGTCGCGTTCGACTGGCAGAACTACGGCAAGCCGACGATCGGCGCGCGCTCGGACATCGAGAACGTGCCGTTCGCGAAGTTGCGCGCGTTCTACACCGAGTATTACCAGCCCGACAACGCCGTCCTGACCGTCGCCGGCAAGTTCGACCCGGATGCGGCTCTCGCGGCGATCGCGAAGTATTTCGGCGCCATCCCGAAACCCGCGCGCGTGCTGCCCAAGTTCTACACCGTCGAGCCGGTGCAGGACGGTGAACGGATCGTCACCGTGCGCCGCGTCGCGAGCACGCAATGGATCGGCGCGCTCTTCCATCTGCCGCAGGGCGCCAATCCCGACACGACCGCGTTCGAGGCGCTCGCCGAGATCATGACGGTCGAGCCCGCGGGACGCCTCTACAAGGCGCTCGTCGAGGGCAAGAAGGCGTCGACGGTCGAGAACTGGATGTTCCCGCTGCACGATGCCGGCTTCGTGATCTTCTGGGCGCAAGTCGCGCCGGGCCAGTCGATCGACGCGGCGCGCGACACGATGCTCGCCACCCTTTACGACGTCGCCGCGCATCCGATCACCGAGTCGGAGCTCGAGCGCGTCAGGATCAAGGCGCAGAAGGATTTCGACGACACGATCAACGACCCGCAGCAGATGGCGGTCGCGCTCGCCGATTCGATCGCCGAAGGCGACTGGCGGCTTTTCTTCATTCACCGCGACCAATGGCATGCATTGAAACCGGCCGACGTCACGCGCGTCGGCACCGAATACCTGAAGGCGTCGAACCTCACGATCGGCCTCTTCGAGCCGGAAGCGAAGCCCGACCGCGCGCCACTCGCGGCCGCGATGAACATCCCGGCACTCGTTGCGAACTACAAGGGCGAGCCGCCGGTCGCCGCCGGCGAGACGTTCGAATCGACGCCGGCGAACCTCGAGTCGCGCACGCAGCGCTTCACGTTGTCGAGCGGCATGAAGGTGGCGTTGCTGCCGAAGAAGACGCGCGGCGAAACCGCGCAGATCGAGATCAGGCTCGACATGGGTGACGTCAAGTCGCTCGAGAACAGCTCGCCGGTGTCGAGCCTCGCGGCGGCGATGCTCGAGCGAGGCACCGCGAAGCATGATCGCCAGGCGTTCCAGGACGCCCTCGACAAGCTGCGGGCGAAGCTCGACATCTCGGGCGGCGGTGCGACCGTGACCGTCGCGGCGACGACGGTGCGCGCAAGCGTGCCCGACGTTCTGAGCCTCGCGGCCGAGGCGCTGCGCGAGCCCGCGTTTCCTGCCGCTGAATTCAGCCAGCTGAAAAGCGAGCTGCTGACGCACCTCGAGCAGGGCCGCACCGATCCGAGCGCGCTTGCGCGACGCGCCGCGGCGCGCGCCGGCAATCCGTATCCGCCGCAAGATGTGCGCTACACGCCGACGATCGACGAGGAAATCGCGCGCGTGCGGGCCGCCGACCTCGACGCCGTGAAGGCGTTCTACACGAAGTTCTACGGTGCGTCGCACGCGGAACTGGCGATCGTCGGCGATTTCGACGTCGCCACGGTGAAGCCGCTGCTCGAGCAGCTCTTCGGCAGCTTCGCGAGCCCGACGCCGTACACGCGGGTGCCGCAGCCGTTCTATGCGACGAAGGCCGCTCCGATGACGTTCGACACCCCGGACAAGGCGAACGCCGCAATGTTCGGCCGGCTGTCGATGCAGCTCACCGACCAGTCGCCCGACTACGCGTCGCTGCTCGTCGCGAACCGCGTGCTCGGCGGCGACACCGATTCGCGGATCTTCCAGCGCGTTCGCGTCAAGGGCGGCTTCTCGTACGCGGTCGGCACCGTGTTCCAGCCGGCGGCGATCGATCCGAACAGCACGCTGATCCTCTACGCGATCTTCGCGCCGCAGAATCTCGACAACGTCCGCAACGCGACCGCCGACGAAATCAGGCGTGCGCTCGAAAGCGGCTTCACGGCGCAGGAGATCGCGGCGGCGAAGAAGGCGGCGCTCGAGGAGCGCCGCATCACCCGCGCACAGGATCCTGCCGTTGCCGGCGCGCTCGTATCACAGGCGTTCCTCGGCAGGACATGGGCCGAGTCGGAGAAGATCGATCGACAAATCGAGGCGGTGACGCCCGAGTCGGCGACCGCCGCGCTGCGCAAGTACGTGATGCCGGCGGATATCGCGTTTGCGTATGCGGGGGATTTCAGGAAGAAATAGGGTCAGGACGCGCGCTTCAACCGCGCACCAGTTCTTCCAACCGCTGCGCGATGCCTGGTGCGCATGCCAGGCACGCCGCCTTGGCCGTCGCCGTCGGCGGCGCGAACGGAGCGACGTAACCGCCGGCTTCCTCGACCAGCAGCAATCCGCCGATCGCATCCCAGATCGACAGCGACAGCTCGATGAACGCGTCGAGCCGCCCCTGCGCGACATGCGCGAGTTGCAGCGCACCCGCGCCGAAGTTGCGCATCGCGACGCCGGCCGCCATCATTCGCCGCCGGATCTCCAGGTAGTCCGAGCTCGGCGCTCGATCGTGATGGCCGAGCGCGACGTATGCGCCGGCGAGCGCCGATGTCGTCGCGACTTGCAGGCGCGAGCGACCCGAAGCATCGTCGCACCATGCACCGCCGCCGCGCACGGCGTGATGGAGCTCGCCGCCGACCGGTTCGAACAC
>JAICLP010000216.1 GCA_025925475.1 Burkholderiales bacterium
CGGCGAGTTCCACGTGCCGTTCTGGGTCGTCATCAGCTGCCAGCTCGCGATGGCGCTCGGCACGCTGATGGGCGGCTGGCGCATCGTGCATACGATGGGCTCGCGCATCACGCATCTGAAGCCGATCCAGGGCTTCTGCGCCGAGACCGGCGGCGCGATCACGCTCTACCTCGCGACGGCGTTCGGCGTGCCGGTATCGACGACGCATACGATCACCGGAGCCATCATCGGCGTCGGGGCCGCCCGGCGCGCCGCCGCCGTTCGCTGGAGCGTCGCGGAGCGCATCGTCGTCGCGTGGATCGTCACGCTGCCCGCGGCGGCGCTGATGGCCGCGATCGTCTATCTGATCTCGAGCGCGATCCTATAGGGCCTGTTAACGCTATGGTCGCAAACGCGAGCGAGTGGCATGGGGCGCCAATCAAGGCGGCCGTCGAAGCGAAGACTGGACGCCTTCGCGAGCAGACCAACGCAGAGTGGCGGCCCAGGGCGCTCGCTCCCTTTGGGTTGCTGCCAAAAACGCCCATCGCTGCGTTGCAAAACCTCGCCGGGTGCCCGACCCGTCTTCGGCTTTGCGCCTTGCGCTGGGCGTTTTTGGCCGTGCAACGCGTTTGTGCCCATAGCGTTAACAGGCCCTAGTCGTCACCAGGGCAGCGGCACGTCGTTGAACGCGAGGAAGCTGCCGGTCTCGTGCCGACTGCAGCGGTCGATGACCGCGCGCATGCCGGCGACGCTGCGATCGACGTCGACGCGCGCTTCGGGCTCGGTCTTCGCCCAGCCGGGATGCAAAGCGAGCACGAGAATCTCGCGCGGCGCCAAGTCAACCGCGAGGCTCTTGACGACGGCGTTGAGCCCGGCCTTGCTCGACCGGTACGCGTACGAGCCGCCGGTCAGGTTCAGGGCGATGCTGCCCATCCGGCTCGACACGAATGCCATCACCTTCATCCGGCTTGCCGCGACATGCTCGACGAACGCTTCCGCCAGCCTCAAAGGTCCGATCAGGTTGACGGCGAGCATGCGCTGCCACAGCGCGTAATCGGTGCGGCCGAACGGTGGATGCGGCCGGCCGATGCCGGCGTTGCTGACGAGGATGTCGATCGCCTCGCCGCGCAGCGCATCGGCGAGCGCATCGATGGCCGCGAGGTCGGAGACGTCGAGCTTCATCACGCGAACGTCGCCGGCGATCGCGCGCGTCGCGGCGGCCGTGCCGGGGTCGAGGCACGTCGCGATCACGCGGTGACCGTCTGCCGCGTACTGCCGGGCGAATTCGACGCCGAGTCCCTTATCGCAGCCGGTGACGAGGACCGTGGGCATGGCTTGCTCTCCGATCGTGGAAGTGTTGCGATATCGTATGCTAGGGTGAACATTCGTTGGAAAAGGAGGAACCATGTCGCGTTCTCGCCGATCGGATCGCCTCGTCGTTGCCTTCGCCGCCGCCGCCACGCTCGTCCTCGGCATTGCCGCCCCGCGAATGGCCGCTGCGGAGACGGTCACGATCACCTTCGCCAACTGGGCCGCCGCCGAAGGCACGACGAAACCGGCGATCGAGAAGGTCATTGCCGACTTCGAAGCCGCGCACCCGGACATCAAGATCAAAAGCGAAGCGATCTCGTTTTCGGAAATCGCGCGCCAGCTCGCGTTGCGGGTGCGCGCAGGCAATCCGCCCGACGTTGCGCAACTCGCGGGCAACGACACGTTCCTGATTGCCGCCACCGGCAAGCTGGAGCCGCTTTCCGGCTACATCGACGCGAAATTCAAGGCGGAGCTCAAGCCCGACGCGCTGAACAGCCTGCAATACCAGGGCAAGCTGATTGCGCTGCCCTGGACGCTCGCACCCGCGGGCCTCTGGTACGACAAGGCAATCCTGCAAAAGGCGGGGCTCGATCCCGAGAAGCCGCCGAAGACGATCGACGAACTGACGACCGCGATGGCGGCGATCAGGAAGACGCAGCCCGACGTCATTCCGCTCGGGCTCGACACCACCAATCGGCCCTTCGCGCTGCAATCGAACTGGCCATGGATGGCGACCTTCGGCGCGAATCCGCTTGGTGATGCGAAGGCGAGCGCCGATTCGCCGCAGATGAAGGCATATCTCGGCTGGATGCGCGACCTCGCGAAGAACCGCTACATCGACCCGGGTCGCAAGATCGGTGAATTCCGTCCGCTCGCGGCGCAGGACAAGGTCGCGTTCATCTGGGACCAGGTGTTGCTGCAGGGCGTGATCCAGAATGCCAACAAGATGTCCGATGCCGATTTCTACAAGCGCTGGGGCGTGACGACGCAGCCCGCGGGGCCGAGCGGCAAGTCGTATTCCTTTGAAGGCGGCCACCAGCTCGTGATGTTCGCCGACGGCAAGCAGAAGAAGGCCGCGTGGACGTTCATGCAGTACGTCGCCGCTTCGCCCGCGGCCATTGCCGACTACACGCTGGGTCCGGGCGCATCGCTGCCGCCGCTCGTTCGCATGCCGAATGCGGAGCTCGCGAAGAAGCTCGAAACGCCGATCTTCGAAGCGTTCACGTCGCGGATCATTCCGACGGCGACGAAACCGCCGTACGGACCGGCATTTTCGTCCGGCGCCTCGGCGATCATGGCCGGCGTGCAACAGGCGGTGACGGGCTCCGAATCGATCGACCAGATCGCAGCTTCGATCCAGCAGCAACTCGGTCGCCGCTGACGGCGGCAATCGATTGGGCACGACGACGCAAGCGTCGGCGGCGCGGGCGAGAGGATTTACCACGCGCAGGTCGGAGCATCTTCCGTGGCTCGACACGATGGTGCTGCCGTCGGTGGCGGTGCTCGCGATCGTCGTCGGCTATCCGGTCGTCTATACGCTGCTGCTGTCGACGCAGGATTACAACCTGCTCGGCACCACGCCCGAGCGCTTCGTCGGCGCCGACAATTATCGGAAGCTGCTCGAGGATCCGACGTTCTGGCTTTCGCTTCGCAACACGGCGATCTACACGTTCGGCAGCGTCGCGATCGCCGCGCTGCTGGGGCTCGCGCTTGCGCTGCTGACCGAGAACATCGGCGGCCGGCATGGACGCGCCGCGCGCGCGCTGCTGCTGACGCCGTGGGCGGTGCCGTTCGTCGTCGTCGCGTTCCTGTTCCGCTACATGTACCTGCAGAACGGCGGTGCGATCAACGCGCTGCTGTTGGCGACGAACGTCATCGATGCGCCGATCTCGTGGCTCAACGTGTCGTCGCTCGCGCTGCCGGCCGTCATGGTGACGAACGTCTGGACGATGACGCCGTTCTTCTTCCTGCTGCTCGCCGCAGCGCTCGCCGGCATCCCGAACGAGGTGATCGAGTCCGCGCGTGTCGATCGGGCGCGCGGCGCGAGCCTGATCGTCCACGTCAAGCTGCCGTTCCTGCGCAACGCGCTGCTCGTCAGCAGCCTGCTGATGATCATCGCGAACTTCAACGATTTCGCGAAAATCTGGGCGATGACGCAGGGCGGTCCCGGATACAGCACGACGACGCTCGTCGTCTATGTCTACCGGCTCGCGTTCGAGAATTTCTCGATCGGCTACGCATCGGCGATCGGCGTCGTGTGGCTGCTGCTGCTGCTCGCGTTCGCGGTCGCCTATCTTCGCGCGCTGCGAATGTCGTGATGGCCGCTTCGCTTCCTCGCGGACGTCGTCACGTTGCCCGTATCGTCCTGGTCATCGCAATCGCGCTTGCACTGCTCTGGAGCCTGGCGCCGCTCTACTGGATGCTCGCGACCTCGTTCAAGACGGAACTCGAGGCGGCGAGCCTCGCGCCGACGCTGTGGCCGCATGAGATCACCTTCGCGAATTATGTCGGCCTTTGGGCGGGCTCGCTGCCGTTTCTTGCCTTTTTCGCCAATACGCTCTTCACCTGCCTCGCCACGGCGATCGTCCGTCGTCATTGCGACACCCGCGGCTTACGCGCTCTCTCGCGCGCGCTTCCGGCTGCGCGGCACGATCGGCTACGCGATGCTCCTGTTCCGGATGCTGCCGCTCGTCGTCCTGCTCGCGCCGCTCTACCTGCTGTTGCTGCACGCGCGGCTGCTCGATACGCATACCGGCCTCGTCGTCGGCTTCGTCACGTTCGGCCTGCCGTTCGCCGTCTGGATGCTGAAGAGCTTCATCGACGCGGTGCCGATCGAGATCGAGGAAGCGGCGCGCGTCGACGGCTACACGCGCTGGCAGATCGTGCGCAAGGTCGTCGTGCCGCTCATCCTCCCGGGCCTGCTGACGACGGCGACGTTCGTCTTCATGGAGGCCTGGAACAATCTCATCTATCCGCTGACGTTCATCAACACGCTCGAGAAGCAGACGCTGCCGGCGGCGCTCGTGCTCACGTTCACCGGCCAGTTCAAGACCGACTGGGGCGGGATGATGGCGGCGGCGACGCTCACGACACTGCCGCTGATGATCGCGTTCTTCGCCGTGCAGCGCTCGATGGTGCGCGGCCTGACGACGGGCGCCGTCGCCGGCGCTTAAGCGATGGCGAAGATTTCGCTTCGCAACATCGAGAAGCGCTACGACGCGACGCTGGTCCTTCACGATTGCAGTCTCGACATCGCTGACCACGAGTTCATGGTGCTCGTCGGGCCGTCGGGATCGGGCAAGACGACACTCCTGCGAATCATTGCGGGACTCGAGCGTGTCAGCGGCGGTGAGGTCTTCTTCGACGATGCCTGCGTCAACGACGTCGACGTCGGCGACCGCGACATCGCGATGGTGTTTCAGAACTACGGGCTCTATCCGCACATGTCGGTGTATGACAACATGGCGTTCGGCCTGCGCCGGCGCAAGCTTGCAACCGCCGACATCGATGCGCGGGTGCGGCGTACCGCGCAGCTGCTCGACATCGAGCCGCTGCTCGCGCGTCGGCCGCGGCAGCTTTCCGGCGGCCAGCGGCAACGGGTGGCGCTCGGGCGCGCGATCGTTCGCGATCCTGCCGTGTTCCTGCTCGACGAGCCGTTGTCGAACCTCGACGCGCATTTGCGCGTACAGATGCGCGCCGAAATCCTCAAGGTGCACCGCGCCGTCACCGCGACGGCGGTTTATGTGACGCACGACCAGGTCGAAGCGCTGACGATGGGCGATCGCATCGTCGTGATGAATGGCGGGCGCATCCACCAGGTCGGAACGCCGGGTGAGCTCTACGATCGCCCGGTCGACAGATTCGTCGCGTCGTTCATCGGCACGCCGCAGATGGGATTCGTCGAGTGTCACGTCGAACGGATCGCCGATCGCCTCGAGTTGACGACGCCGGCTGCACGGATCGATCTCGTCGATCGCGATGTGCAATTGCAGAGCGGCAATCGCGTGACAATCGGGATTCGTCCGGAATGCCTGGCGCTGCTATCGGACGCCGACGCGCAAAGCGCCGATGTAGCAGTGCGCGGCACGGTGCAGGTTGTCGAGATGCTGGGCGCCGAGCATTACGTACACGTCGCGACGGACGGCGGCGCGCTGACGGCGCGCGTGCCACGGCATCAATCGGTCAAAGTGGACGAAACCGTCACGTTCGCCGCATCCGCGCGCGACGTGCATCTGTTCGATGCCGATACCGGACGCGCGCTGAGGTGATGGCCGCCTACGGCGGCGGTCACATCTTGGGCAGCGTGACGCCCTTCTGTCCCTGGTACTTGCCGCCGCGGTCCTTGTACGACGTCTCGCACACCTCGTCCGACTCGAAGAAGATCACCTGCGCAACGCCTTCGTTCGCGTAGATCTTCGC
>JAICLP010000195.1 GCA_025925475.1 Burkholderiales bacterium
GGTTGACGGTCGACGGCGCGTCGTTCGTGTGCACGGTCGACAGCACGAGGTGGCCTGTCAGCGCCGATTGCACGGCGATCTGCGCGGTCTCCAGGTCGCGGATTTCGCCGATCATGATCACGTCGGGGTCCTGGCGCAGGACCCGCTTCATGGCGGCCGCGTAGTCGGTCGTGTCGGTGCCGATCTCGCGCTGGTTGACGATCGACTTCTTGTCGGGGTGGAGGACCTCGATCGGGTCCTCGACGGTGAGGATCTTGACGTCGGGCTGGTTCAACCGGTCGAGCGCCGTGTAGAGCGTCGTCGTCTTGCCCGAGCCGGTCGGGCCCGTCACGAGCAGCACGCCGTGCGGCTGCAACAGCACGTCGAGGAAGACCTTCAGCGCATCGTCCTCGAAGCCCAGCTTGGCGAAGTCGAGCGCGACGCCGCCCTTGTCGAGGATCCGCATCACGACCGACTCGCCGTGCATCGTCGGCACCGTCGACACGCGAAGGTCGATCTCCTTGCCCTGCACGCGCAGCCGGATGCGGCCGTCCTGCGGCAGCCGCCGCTCGGCGATGTCGAGATTCGCCATGATCTTGATGCGCGAGATCACCGCCGCCGACAACCGCCGCGGCGGCGACTCGACTTCGTGCAGCACGCCGTCGATCCGATAACGCACGATCAGCCGATTCTCGAACGGCTCGATGTGAATGTCGGATGCGCGCATCTCGAGCGCGTTCGTGATCAAAAGCGACACGAGGCGGATGACCGGCGCCTCCGACGCGAGGTCCTTCAACTGCTGGACGTCGGCGTCGAGCGACGATAATTCGTCGGTGCGCGTCTCGACGTCGCCGACGAGCTGACCGACGGCGGAGCGGCCCGCGCCATACAGACGCTCGAGCGCCGCTTCGAGATCGGTCGGAATGGCAACCATCGGCCGCACCGCGCGTCCGGTCACCATCTCGAATGCGCTGATCGTGTAGGCGTCTGTCGGATCGGCCATCGCGAGGCCGAGCTCCGACTCGTCCTCGCGGACGGGCAGCGCGCGCGCCTCGCGCAGGAAACGCGCGGACACGCGCTCCTCGAGGATCGGGAATTCGGGATAGCCATTCGCGTCGACGAGCGGCAGCGCGAGCTGCAGCGACAGCGCCTCGGCGACGTCGCGCTGCGCGCAAAGCCCGAGCGTCACGAGCAGCGCGCCGAGCTTCTCGCCGGTCTCCGATTGCAGACGCAATGCGCGTTCGAGGTTCGCCGAGTCGAGCTTGCCGCGCTCGATCAGGATCTCGCCGAGTCGCTTTCGGGCGGGGGCATCCACGTTTCAGGAGTCAGAGGTCAGAAGACAGAGGACAGAAGCAAGAAACGCGGCGTCCACGGTCTCCCAAGGCAACAGGGGCCGAATCATAGCACGTGCCGCTGCGGAAATCTGTAAAAAAGCCTTGCTCGGCAAGGGGTTGCAGTCGAATTTCGTCACCGGGCGGCGACGGCGTCACGAAGCCGCCGCGAAGGCCCTTTCGGCGGCGGCGAGCGTTTCGCGGATTTGCGCCTCGCCGTGCGCGGCCGACACGAAACCTGCTTCGTATGCGGAAGGCGCGAAATAAATCCCGGCGTCGAGCATGGCATGGAAGAAGCGGTTGAAGCGCGCCGTGTCGCATGTCATCACGTCGGCATACGAGCGCGGCACGAGTTCCGCGAAGTAGAGGCCGAACATGCCGCCGATCGCCTGGGCCGAAAACGCAACGCCGCGACGCTTCGCGACGGCGACGAGGCCTTCGGTCAGCGTGCGCGTTCGTCGCGCCAGCGCATCGTGGAAGCCGGGCGCGTCGGTGAGCGCGAGCGTCGCGAGGCCTGCGGCGACGGCGACCGGATTGCCTGATAACGTACCGGCCTGGTAGACCGGGCCGAGCGGCGCGATCTCCTCCATGATGTCGCGGCGCCCGCCGAACGCGCCGACCGGCATGCCGCCGCCGATCACCTTGCCGAGCGTGGTCAGGTCGGGCTTGATGCCGAAGCGTCCCTGCGCGCCATGCGGACCCACGCGAAAGCCGGTCATCACTTCATCGAAGATCAGCACCGCGCCGTAGCGATCGCACAGCGTGCGCAAGCCTTCGAGAAATCCGGTTGCGGGCAAGACGAGATTCATGTTGCCAGCGACCGGCTCGACGATGACGGCGGCGATCGCGTCGGGGTTGGCGATGAAGCTCTCCTCCACCGCTGCGACGTCGTTGTACGGCACCACGATCGTCTCGTTCGCAACCGCCGGCGGCACGCCGGCCGACGACGGCTGGCCGAACGTCAGCGCGCCGGAACCGGCCTTGACCAGGAGGCTGTCCCCATGACCGTGATAGCAGCCTTCGAACTTGATGATCTTCGCGCGTCCCGTGTAGCCGCGTGCGAGTCGCAGCGCCGACATCGTCGCTTCGGTTCCCGAAGACACAAGCCGAACGAGCTCGAGACTCGGCAGCCGCGCAATCAGTGTTTCAGCGAGCTCGATCTCGATTTCGGTCGGCGCACCGAACGACAGTCCGTGCACAGCCGTCACCTGCACCGCCTTCACGACGTCGGGATGCGCGTGGCCCGCGATTGCCGGTCCCCACGACCCGACGTAATCGATGTAGCGCTTGCCGTCGGCGTCGAACACGTACGGGCCTTCGCCGCGCACGAGAAAGCGCGGCGTGCCGCCGACCGAGCGGAACGCGCGCACCGGCGAATTGACGCCGGCGGGAATCGAGCGCTGCGCGCGCGCGAACAATTCTTCGTTCCTGCTCATCTTCCAAACAGCTCCGCGATCGCTTTCGAAGCGCGTGTCACATCCGCGACGTCCTCGTGCGCAAAGACGTCGCTGATGACGGCCACGGCATCCGCACCTGCCGCGATCAGCAGCGGCGCGTTCGCGGCGGTGATGCCGCCTATCGCGACGACCGGCACACCAAGCATGCGAGCACGCGCGAGCAGATCGACCGTTGCGCGCCGTGCGCCGGGCTTGATAGTCGACGCGAAGAAGCTGCCGAAGGCGACGTAATCGGCGCCTGCCGCGATGGCTGCGCGCGCCCGATCGACGTCGTCGTAGCAGGACACGCCGATGATCCGGTCGCGCCCGATGCAAGCGCGCGCCTGCGCGACTTCGCCGTCGTCCGCGCCGAGATGCACGCCGTCGGCGTCGACATCGCGCGCGAGAAAGGCATCGTCGTTGACGATGAAAAGCGCGCGTCGGACCGCTTGCGTCTGCGCAAGCGCATGCGCCTGGGCGCGTCGCACGCGCGGATCGAGCGTCTTGTTGCGATACTGCACCATGGTCGCGCCGCCGTCGACGGCCGCGACGACTTTCGCGACGAGCAACCGGGTATCGGGCTCGTCGGGCGTCACCGCGTAGAGGCCGGCGACGCGCGCGCTTCGCACGGTGCTAATGCGTTCCGCGAGCATCGAGACGCGGTTGCGTGTCCGGCGCGTCCTTCGCGACGGAATCGGCGGCCTCGTCGGACTTCGCGTCGCGCTCCTCGCGCGCCCAGAACAGACGGTCGGGCAGATGCTGTCCCATCCCCGGCCGGTACGCCTTCTCGAGCGCATGCCACGTATAGTCCTGCGCCTCGCGCACCGCTTCGGCGAGCTCGAGGCCGTTCGCAAGCATCGCGGCAATCGCGGAGGCGAGCGTGCAGCCCGAGCCGTGGTACTTGTGCGGCAGGCGCGGCCAGGTATCGGAGCGCACGATGCCGCTCTTGCCGTAGAGCGTGTTGACGACCTGCGCCGTCGCTTCGTGCGTGCCGGTCACGAGCACGTATTCGCTGCCCGCCTCGACGAGCTTCGCCGCGCAATCGAACAGCGACGCATCGTCGTCGTCGAGATCGGCGAGACGCCGTGCCTCCATGCTGTTCGGCGTCAGGATCGTCGTCTGCGGCAGCAGGAGCTCGCGCATCGCCTGCGCCATGTCGTCGGTCGCGAGCTCGTCGCCGCGTCCCGATGCGAGCACCGGATCGAGCACCAGCGGGACCTCGGGATAGTCGGACACGATCTCCGCGATCGCGGCAATGTTCTCGACGCTGCCGAGCACGCCGACCTTGAATGCATCGACCGGCATGTCCTCGAGCAGCGCGCGCGCCTGATCGGCAACCCAGTCGGAATCGATCGCGAGCACGCCTTCGACGCCGATCGTGTCCTGCACGGTGAGCGCCGTGATGACCGACAGCGGATGACAGCCCATGCTCGACAGCGTCAGCAGATCGGCCTGCATGCCTGCGCCGCCGGACGGATCGGAAGCGGCGAACGTGAGAACGAGCGGCGGATAGGCGGGATCGGTGTCGCGGGACATGACAGCGCGCTCGCCTTCACGAAAGCGGCGCGGGCATCGAGGCGGGATTGCTACACTTCGAATTCTACCCCACGCATGCTTCGAGACGCGTCGCATCCGGCCGGGGCTGCGCACGTTGGGCAACCACCCGCTTCACCGATGAAAAAATACATGTGCCTGATCTGCGGCTGGATCTACGACGAAGCCGTCGGATCGCCGGAGGACGGCATCGCGCCCGGCACGCGCTGGGAAGACGTGCCGCCGAACTGGACCTGCCCCAAGTGCGGCGCGCGCAAGGACGATTTCGAGATGGTCGAGTTCTGAGGAGACACGACATGCGTATCCTGCACACGATGCTTCGCGTCGGCGACCTCGAGCGGTCGATCGATTTCTATACGAACGTCCTCGGCATGCGCGTGCTTCGCAGGACCGATCGCCCGGACCAGAAGTACACGCTCGCGTTCGTCGGTTATGGCGACGAATCGACGAACGCGGTGCTGGAGCTCACCTACAACTACGGCGTTGCGAGCTATGACCTCGGCACCGCGTACGGACACGTCGCGATCGCGGTGCCCGATGCGGCCGCGGCCTGCGCAGCGGTGCGCGCGAAGGGCGGCAGCGTCACGCGCGAGGCGGGCCCGGTGAAGGGCGGCACGACCGTCATCGCGTTCGTGCAGGATCCGGACGGCTACAAGATCGAGTTGATCGAGACGCACTAGGGGAAAATCCCCCCACGCTCGCTACGCTCGCTGCCCGCCGGGGGGCTGATCAGCCGCTCGGGCGGCCCTTCGCGCTGAAATAGGCCGAGAGGGCGAACGCGAGCGCGAGCGGCCCCGCAACGATCGGCCACGTCAGATAGCGCAATTCGGCACCCGGCGCGAGCGGCACGAACGTCGACCCGTAAAGCAGCGCGCTTGCCGCGATCACGATGGCGATTCGTGCGTTCGAGTCGCCAAGGCGAAGCGCCGCAAGCACGAGCGCGGCGACGCTCGACAGCAGATACGGCAGCGCGGCGAAAAGCCAACCTGGTTGCAGTGCATCGGCCAGCGCGTAGAACGCGCGCTGTGCGCGAGGCGCGAGCGGCGGCGGCAGCGGCGGATTGTCGCGATATGGCGTACGCGCGACGAAGTACGACGCGCCCTGAACGCCGCCGCGATGCGGCCCGATCATGAGCCAGAACGTGCGCAACCGGTGGTACGCGTAGGCGAGCGGATGCTCGCGCATTGCGTGGAACCACGCGGCGAAAAGCGCGCGCAACTGATCGGGCGAATACGGATCGCCGAGGCCGTCGCGCATGCCCGAATGCGTCTTCTGGAACAGCAGCGTGTTCGTCGCCGGGTCGAATGCGCCGGTCGCCACCAGCTCGTCGACCGTGAGGCCCGGCCCGCGCGTGAACGGCGGAAGAAGCATCGTGTTCGTGGCCACCGAGATCGCGGCGAGATCCCAGACGGCAATCGACGGCCACACGGTTGCGCGCTCGCGCACGAGCGCGCGGTCGACCCCGAATGCGAACGCGAACGACGCCAGGCAAAGCGCGATGGTTGCACCGGCCGCCATGCGCCCCCGATGTCGACCGTGGGCGAGCCATGTCCACGCCAGCACGAATGCGTAAGGCACGATGACGACCAGCGCGTTGTGGCGGACAGCGCCCGCATAGACCAGCAGCACGATGCATGCGATCGCCGCACCGCGGCGCCGATCATCCGCGAGCGCGTGCGCCGCGAATCCCGAAGCGAGCGTGAGCACGGCAGCGAGATGCGTGTCCGACAGCACGTGCGCCATCTCGGCGAGCGTCAACGGCAGGCCTCCGAGCACGATGATCAGCACGGTTCGCGCGATGACGCCGCGCACGATCGCCGTCACGCAAAGCGCGACGCCGGGCCAGAACAGCACGACGTTGAGGCAGAAGAGCGCGGCGGGACTCGCACCCGCGGTCAACAGCATCGACCAGAGCACGGTCATCACGACCGGCGAGACGTCGTTGAATTCGCCGCTTCGCGCCTGCCACAGTTGATACGCCGAATCGAACGGATACTGGCCGGGATAAAGGAGCGCGATCGTCGCGACCGTTGCGACGGCGGCAACGAGCCACGCGATCCAGCGACTGCGA
>JAICLP010000362.1 GCA_025925475.1 Burkholderiales bacterium
AGTTGCGCCGGCTGGCGGTAACTCGCAGTGCTTCGTACTGTCAGGCTCATTCGGCGAGTGAGTGCACGCTAGCGCGCAGAAGTCGCCCGGGCGAGGACAATCACCGCCAAACCGCCGCGGGCGCCGACCTCCCGTCGGCTCCCCCCCGATCCGGTAAACCCGTCGGAACGGCAATTGCATGAGGCGACGCCCGGCCGTCCGATGCCGCCATGTCGAACGGTGTGCGCGGGGCCACGACGAGGAGGCTTGACGCCATGATCCGCTTCGGTTTCACGATCCGCACCCGGATGGGCCAGCGTATCGAAAACGTCTCGATCATCGCCGGGTCGCAACGCGACGCCGAGCGCCGCCTGCGCCAGATGTACGTCCAGTGCGAGATTGTCGAATGCCGCGAGCGCTCGATCCCGCGCCGCTTCGAACCGGCCGGCATGGCGAGCATGATCGACCTGATGGGCATCAGCCCGCCGACAATCCAGCACCACGGCTGACGCGTCGCCGCCGGACTCGACGCTCGCGCGTTCTTCGCACGGACGAGCCGGGTTCCGCCCGCGTCGACGTCGCAATCGAGTGCGCGGATGACCGCATCGACTGCGCGGCATCCGCAACGTCGCATCGACACTCGCGGCCGCGCTCGTCGATAGCGCTGGCGTATCATCGCTTCTCCCCGTTTTCCTCCCTTCGATGGCTTCCCCGCTCGACGTCGTGATCCTTGCGGCCGGACAAGGCAAGCGAATGCATTCCGCATTGCCGAAGGTGCTGCATCCGCTTGCCGGCGAGCCGCTCGTTGCGCACGTTCTCGCTTCCGTCCGCGCGCTTGCGCCACGCGCGATGGCCTTGGTCGTCGGTCATGGTGCGGAGGTCGTCGAACGCGCGTTGGCGGCGCCCGATTTGACGTTCGTGCGGCAGAATCCGCCGCGGGGAACCGGCGATGCCGCGCGTGTTGCCCTCGCCGAGCTCCCGTCTGACGGCGTGGCGCTCGTAGGTCTCGGCGATGTTCCACTCGTTCCAGCGGAAGCGCTCGCGAGCATCGCGGAAATCGCTCAGGCGGGCCGCGTCGGGCTGCTTACCGCGCGCGTCCGTGACCCGTTCGGGCTCGGCCGCGTCGTCCGCGGGCCCGCCGGCGATGTGCAGGCGATCGTCGAAGAGACCGACGCGACGCCTTCGCAGCGCGCGATCGGCGAAATCAACACCGGGTTCATCGCCGCGCCGGCCGCGCAGCTTGCGCGCTGGCTTTCGCGGCTCACGCCGCACAACGCGCAGGGCGAGTATTACCTGACCGACGTCGTCGCGATGGCGGTCGCGGACGGCGTTCCCGTCGAGGCGCACGTCGTCACCGACGAGGCATCGGTCCTGGGCGTGAACGACCGCGCGCAGCTCGCGGCGCTCGAACGCGTCCTGCAGCGGCGCAAGGCGAATGCGTTGATGCTGGCCGGCACGACGATCGTCGACGCGGAGCGCATCGACATCCGGGGCAGCCTGCAATGCGCGCGCGACGTGACGATCGATGTCGGCTGCGTCTTCGAAGGCCACGTGCGGCTCGCCGATGGTGCGCACGTCGGGCCTTATTGCGTGCTGCGCGACGTGATCGTCGGCGAGCGCACGCGCATCGAGGCCTACTCGCACCTCGAGAAGGCGACGATCGGCGCGCAATGCCGCGTGGGTCCGTACGCCAGGCTGCGCCCGGGAGCCGAGCTTGCCGACGACGTGCACATCGGCAATTTCGTCGAAGTGAAGGCGAGTACCCTCGGCCAGGGATCGAAGGCGAATCATCTCGCGTACGTCGGCGATGCGACGCTCGGCAGCCGCGTCAATTTCGGTGCCGGGTCGATCATCGCGAACTACGACGGCGCGAACAAGCATCGCTCGGTCATCGGCGACGACGTGCACGTCGGATCGAATTGCGTGCTCGTCGCGCCGATCACGATCGGCGCCGGGGCGACGATCGGCGGCGGCAGCACGATCGTCAAGGAAGCACCCGGGGGACAACTCACGCTCGCCCGCGCGCCACAAGTCTCGAACGCGCGCTGGAAGCGGCCGCGAAAGAAGGGCTGACCATCATGTGCGGCATCGTCGGTGCAACGTCCGATCGGAACGTCGTTCCGATCCTGATCGAAGGCATTCGCCGTCTCGAGTATCGCGGCTACGATTCGACCGGCCTCGCCGTCGTCAATGGCGGCGCGAGCCCGACCCTCGAGCGACTGGTGTCGACGGCGCGCGTCGCCGACCTCGCCGCGCAGGCGGACGCGTTGCACCTCAAGGCGACGACCGGCATTTCGCACACGCGCTGGGCAACGCATGGCGCGCCGACGCCCGACAACGCGCACCCGCACCTGTCCGGCGGCGAAATCGCCGTCGTGCACAACGGCATCATCGAGAACTACGAGGCATTGCGCGAGAAGCTGCAGGCGCAGGGTTACGCCTTTCGCACGCAGACCGACACCGAGGTCATCGCGCATCTCGTGCATTCGCATTGGCATGCGCCCGATTGCAACGACCTGCTGCTCGCGGTGCGTCGCGCGATCGCCGAGTTCAAGGGCGCGTATGCGATCGCGGTCATCTCGACGCGGGAGCGCGGCCGCGTGATCGGCGCGCGGCAAGGCAGCCCGCTGCTCGTCGGCATCGGCGAGCAGGATCATTTCCTGGCCTCCGACGCATCGGCGCTGATGTCGGTCACGCGCCGCGTCGCGTACCTCGAGGAGGGCGACGTCGCCGACGTGCGCCGCGAGTCGTACGCGATCTTCGACGCGCAGGGACGGCGCGTGACGCGCGCGATCGTCGAGGTGCACGGGAGCGGCGACGCAGTCGAGCTCGGGCCTTATCGCCACTACATGCAGAAGGAGATTTTCGAGCAGCCGCGCGCGGTTGCCGACACGATCGACGGCGTCACGTCGATCGGACCGGCGCTGTTCGGCGCGAGCGCCACCGAAATCCTTCCGCAGGTCGACTCGGTACTGATCCTTGCCTGCGGCACGAGCTACTACTCGGGCCTC
>JAICLP010000288.1 GCA_025925475.1 Burkholderiales bacterium
CCTGCGTGACCGGATAGAGGCGCGTGCCCGATCCACCCGCGAGGATGATGCCCTTCCGGCTCATTTCAGTGTCGCCGGGCCGACCCAAAGCCACCGACGCACCCCCTCCGGGGGCAGCGAGCGCAGCGAGCGTGGCGGGCGTTTCATCCTAGCGGATCGACCTACGCATACTGCAAGTCCACCCACTTCCGATACTCGGCGTTCTGCACGCTCGCAAGCCAGTCGCCGTTGTCGAGATACCAGTCGATCGTGCGTCGCAGGCCGCTTTCGAAGGTCTCGCTCGGCGTCCAGCCGAGCTCGCGGCGAATCTTCGACGCATCGATCGCGTAGCGGCGATCGTGTCCCGGCCGATCCTTGACGAACGTGACGAGTCGCTCGCAGTCGAGCTCGGGGCGCCGCGCGTGGACAACCCGGCAGATGGTCCGCACGACGTCGATGTTCGCCATCTCCGCGTTGCCGCCGACGTTGTACGTCTCGCCGGGTCGCCCCTTCTCGAGCACCGTGCGCACGGCGCTCGCATGATCGCCGACGTAGAGCCAGTCGCGCACATTTCGGCCATCGCCGTACACCGGCAGCGGCCTGCCTTCGAGTGCGTTGACGATCATCAGCGGAATGAGCTTCTCGGGAAACTGACGCGGACCGTAGTTGTTCGAGCAGTTCGTCGTGAGCGTCGGCAACCCGTACGTGTGATGGTAGGCGCGCACCAGATGATCGGATGATCCTTTCGACGCCGCGTACGGGCTGTTCGGCGCATACGCGGTCGTCTCCGAAAACGGCGGATCGCCGGGCCCGAGCGATCCGTACACTTCGTCGGTCGACACATGCAGGAAGCGGAACGCGTCGCGCGCTGTCGGCGGCAATTCGCGCCACCACGCGCGGATGCAATCGAGAAGCGCAAACGTGCCGACGACGTTCGTCTGGATGAAATCCCCGGGGCCGTGGATCGAGCGGTCGACATGGGTTTCGGCCGCGAAGTTGACGATCGCGCGCGGCCGATGACGCTCGAGCAGCGAGCGCACGAGGCCGGCATCGCCGATGTCGCCGCGCACGAACAGATGACGAGCATCCGTCGCGATGCTCGCGAGGCTCGTGAGGTTGCCGGCGTACGTCAGCTTGTCGAGGTTGACGAGCGGCTCGCCGGCTCGCGCAAGCCAGTCGAGAACGAAATTGGCGCCGATGAAGCCGGCGCCGCCGGTGACGAGAATCATCTGGTGTGCAAGGCTTTTCGCGCCGGCGAGTTTAGCATTGGCCACCGCCGTCGCCGACGCCGTAATAGTCGCGGTACCAGTCGACGAAACGCGCAAGCCCGTCTTCGAGCGGCGTATGCGGCGCGAATCCGGTCGCTCGTGCGAGGCGATCGATCGACGCGTACGTCGTGCGCACGTCGCCCGGCTGCATCGGACGCAGGTTGCGAATCGCGCGCCGTCCGAGCAGCCGCTCGAGCGACGCGATGAAATCGTTCAGCTCGACGGCCTCGTGGTTGCCGATGTTGTAGATCGCATAAGGTGCTTTGTCGCCATCTTCGGCCGGCGGACGCGCGAGAACGCGGATGACGCCTTCGACGATGTCGTCGACGTACGTGAAATCGCGCTGCATTCGGCCTTCGTTGAAGACGTCGATCGGGGATCCGTCGACGATCGCCTTCGCGAAGAGCATCGGCGCCTGGTCCGGGCGGCCCCAGGGACCGTACACGGTGAAGAAGCGAAGCCCGGTCGTCGGCAGGCGATAAAGATGGCTGTAGCTGTGCGCCATCAGCTCGTTCGCTTTCTTCGTCGCCGCGTAAAGGCTCACCGGATGATCGACCGGCTGGTCCTCGGAGAACGGCAGCACGTGATTCGCGCCATACACCGACGACGACGACGCGTAGACGAGATGGCGCACCGGATGGTGCCGGCAACCTTCGAGCACGTGGCCGAAGGCGACGACGTTGTTGCGCACGTACGCGCCGGGATCGATCAGCGAATGGCGAACGCCCGGTTGCGCCGCCAGGTGCACGACGCCGTCGAAGCCGCGCGCGAACAATGCGGACGTCGGCGCGGCGTCGGCGAGGTCGACGCGCTCGAACGCAAAGCGGTCGTTCCCACGCAGCGTCTCGACGCGCGCCTTCTTGAGCGCGGTGTCGTAGTACGGATCGAAGTTGTCGATGCCGGTCACGCTCGCTCCGGCCCCGAGCAGCGCACGCGCGGCGTGCATGCCGATGAATCCCGCGACGCCGGTGACGAGCACGCGCTGTCCGGCGATCGATGCGCTTACCGGTTTTCGTGCGTCCGCGGCCGACGGGATCATGACCCGCGCTCCGCCCGTTCGAGCGCGCGCAGCTTGGCGTGCTTGAGAAAGCTTGCGAACGCGCCGATCGCGATATGCGCGAAGCCGGCGGCGCCGTCGAGGAAGCCGAGCCGCAACACGTAGAAGCGCAGGAACCGCGCGAGCGGCGACGCCGCCATCGCGAACGCCGAGCTGCGCCGGCCGCGCGCATGCAACGCGTCGGCCTGCAGCGTCGTGTAGCGATTCTGCTTCGCGATGTAGCGCTCGAGCGATTCCGCCGACGCATGCAGCAGGTCGCCGTCGAGACGGCCGACCGGTCCTTCCGCGATCACGTGCTCGTGCACCGGGTCGTCGCTCCAATGCGCGCGACGCCGATCGAAGAGCCGCGTCGTCCAGTCGGGGTAGCCTTCGCCGTGCGCGAGCCAGCGCCCGAGAAAGCGATTGCGGCGCGCGAGCGCGTACGCGGCATGCGGCGGTTCGCCCTTCGCGAACAGCGTGACGATCGAATCGCGAAGCGCAGGCGACAAGCGCTCGTCCGCGTCGAGGCACAGCACCCAGTCGTGCAGCGCCTCCTCGACCGCGAACTGCTTCTGCCGCCCGAAGCCCAGGAACGCGTGCGACACGACGCGCGCGCCGATGCCGCGCGCAATTTCTGCGGTATGATCGCCGCTCCCCGAATCGACGACCAGCGCATCGCTTGCGAACGGCGCCGACAGCAGACACTCCGTGATCTCGGCCGCGGCATCGCGCGTGATCACGACAAGCGAAACGGGAAGCGGCTCCGCCATGCGCGTCTCGAATCGCCGGCGCGGGCGATTCCGTTGAACCTCGTATCGTCGAAATGGCGCGATTCTACGTTGTCTGACCCACGGGCCGGCGAGGATGTGCTGATCGTGCGGCCATCCTCGCTCGGCGACATCGTCTATGCGCTCGCGATAGCGACCGACATTCGCCGCGCGAAACCCGCCGCCGCCATCGACTGGGTGAGCGAGCCCGGTTTCGCGCCGCTGATCGCACTTTGCGCCGACGTGCGCCGCGTCATCCCGTTCGGGCTTCGACGCTGGCGGCGCGCGCCGCTTGCGGCCGCCACATGGCGTGACATGCGCGCATTCGGCGAAGCGCTGCGCAGCACGCGCTACGCGGCGATCCTCGATTTGCAGGAGCAGGTGAAGGGCGCACTAATCGCGCGCACTGCGCGCGGCGTTCGGCACGGCTTCGACCGCGCGAGCATCCGCGAGCCGCTCGCGACATTCGGCGACGACGTGCACCATCGCGTGCCGCGCGATTTGCACTTCCTCACCAGATGCCGTCAACTGGCCGCTGCCGCGCTCGGTTATGCACTCGAGGCGACGCCGCGCTGGAATCTCTCGCCGCCCGCCATGTTGCCTGCGATGCCGCAGCAACCGTACGCGATGATCCTGCATGGAACGAGCCGCGACGACAAGCTGTGGCCCGAAGCGCATTGGCGCGTCGTGCTCGACACGATCGAGCGCGCGGGCCTCGCCTGCGTGCTGCCGTGGGGAAGCGATGCGGAGCGCGCGCGAAGCGAGCGCCTTGCCCACGGCTTCGCGCACGCGATCGTTCCGCCCTGGCTTTCATTGCCCGATGCCGCAGCACTTCTCGCGAAGGCAGCGCTCGCGATCGGCGTCGATACCGGGTTCACGCATCTCGCCGCCGCCGTGGGAACGCCGAGCGTGGCGATCTTCACCGCGACCGACCGTGCGCGCCATGGCGTGGCGATTGCCGGCCCGCACGCGCGCGATGTCGGCGACGCCGGAGCGCCACCGGCGCCCGATGCCGTCCTCGCGGTTGCCGGTGCAAAGCTGAGATGAAACGTTCCCCACGCTCGCTCCGCTCGCTGGCCCCGGTCAGTCGGTCGGGGCGGCCCTTCCCGACTAGATGAAACATCCCCCCACGCTCGCTCCGCTCGCCGCCCCCCAGGGGGCGGGTCAGTCGGTCGGGGCGGCCCTTCCCGACTAGATGAAACATCCCCCCACGCTCGCTCCGCTC
>JAICLP010000441.1 GCA_025925475.1 Burkholderiales bacterium
TCGGCGAAGGCGACGCGATCTTTGCGAACACGCTGCAGCATCCAGCGAACAACTGCAATGCGCTGCTCGGTGCCGAGACCGCGATGATGAGCAAGGAAACGTTCATCGAATCGTACGGAGCCCCGGACTACACGATCAGCCACGGCTGCTCGGGTGGCTCCTATACCAGTACCCGATACACCGACATCGTGCCGGGTCTTTTCGACGGCATCCTCATCTCGTGCACGTTCCCCGACCCGCTCGCGATCGCGCTCAACGCACTCGACGGTCATCTGATCACGCACTACATGACGCAGTTTCCCGGCGCGCTGACGGATACCCAGATCGCGGCGGTGACCGGATTCAAGAGCGTGAATGCGATGATCGCGCTCGCGAACCAGGCCGGCCGCACCGATCCGGTACCCGCGCGCCAGGACATTGCGGGCTACGTCTCCGGCGTATTCAACCCGATCGTCCCCGTGTCGTTGCGCTACGACCCGGTCTCCAATCCGCATGGCCTGCGGCCGACGACGTTCGACTGGGAGCGCCACATCACCGGCGTCGACCCGGTGACGCTTTTCGCGCTTCGTCCCTATGACAACGTCGGCGTGCAATACGGGCTCGAGGCGCTCAACAGCGGCGCGATCTCCAAAGCGCAGTTCCTCGATTTGAACGAGAAGATCGGTGGCTATGACCAGGACGCCAATTACGTTCCAAACCGCACGACGGGCGATGCGGGCGCGATGAAGCGCTACTACGAAAGCGGCGTCGAGATGAGCGGTGCTGGCGGTCTCGCGTCGATTCCGATCATGGACGTGAGCGGCATCTACAACGACGATGGCGGCTACCACTACCAGGTGTTCCATTTCGCGGCGCGTGCACGGTTGGCCGAAGCGAACGGGAACGCCGACAACTACGTGATGTGGCGTGGCAGCGCGGTGCCGTACGAGCAGGCCTGGAGCACGATCACCCAATGGGTCGAGGCGTACAAGGCCGACACGTCGAACGAGACACAGCGCGAGAAGGTGCTGGACGACAAGCCGGCAGGCGCCGTCGACGGCTGCTTTGCGACGAGCAGTCAGTTCATCGCCGAGCCGCAAACGCTGAGTTCGGCGCCGAACTCACAGTGCAACACGCTCTATCCGAGCTGGCGCGTTGCGCGGCTGGTCGCCGGTGGTCCGCTGTCGCTCAGCATCATGAAGTGCCAGCTGAAGCCGATCGATGCGCGCGACTACACGGTCGCCTTCACCGCCGACGAGCTCGCGCGGCTGATGCAGATCTTTCCGAACGGCGTGTGCGACTGGTCGAAGCCCGGCGTGAGCCAGGTGCCGATCGTTCCGCTCGCCTCGGTGGGACCGGCGCCCGAGAACTTCATCGGTCCGTAAATGGTGATCCGTGTCCGGTCCGACTTCGGGCCGGGCACGGCGCGCCTAGGCTGCCTCTCGGCTCGCCTTCTTGCGCTCGTGCTCCTTCAAGTGCCGCTTGCGAATGCGGATCGACTTCGGCGTGATCTCGACGAGCTCGTCGTCGGCGATGAACTCGACCGCATATTCGAGCGTCAGCGCAATCGGCGGCGTCAGCAGAATCGCTTCGTCCTTGCCCGCCGCGCGGATGTTCGTGAGCTTCTTGCCCTTGATCGGATTGACGACGAGGTCGTTGTCGCGGCTGTGAATGCCGATCACCATGCCTTCGTAGAGCATCTCGCCCGGCGACACGAACATCCGGCCGCGCTCCTGCAGGTTCCA
>JAICLP010000069.1 GCA_025925475.1 Burkholderiales bacterium
AGCGCGAAGATGCTGTCGTGGCGCTGAATGCGGCCGGCGTCGAAGCTCGCCACATCGAGCAGGTCGGACACCGCCTCGAGCAGCGAAGAGGCGGTGTGCTGGAGCCGCTCGATCATCGGCGGCATCTGCGCGGCGAGCTGCGGATCGGCGGCGCTGCGGCCGATGACGTTCGCCGTCAGATGGATCGCGTTGAGCGGCGCCCGCATGTCGTGCGAAACCGATGCGAGAAGCCGCGTCTTGCGCCCGCTGGCTTCCTCGGCCTCGCGGCGGCGTTGCTCGAGCTCCACGCTCTGCCGCGCGATGTGCGCCTCGCGAAGGACCAGTTCCGCGTTGGCCGCCTCGAGCTTGCGATTCTGCTCGTCGAGAAGCCGCAGCTGCGCCTCGCGCACGTCGACCGAGCGGATCCAGACATCGAGCATCGCGGCCATCACGACGTTCGCGACCACGTCGAGCACCCGATTGATGAAGTAAGGCTCGTGCAGCGAGAACGCGCCGTGCGGTATCTGAATCCCGTAGACGACGAACGCAATGACGCCGAGGACGGCCGTGAGCAGCCACAGCAACCGCCGGCTCCGGGTGATGGCGGCAAGCACGAGCGGCACGCCGTAGAGCGACGCGATGTCGAGCTCGATCCACGTGGTGAAGTCCGCGATCGCGAGGCCGAGCGCCGACGCGAACGCGGCGATGCGCAACAGCTGGCGATCGTGGCGAAGGAAATGGCTGGTTTGCTGCACGGTTATGCTTGCTCCATGCCGCTCGTGACGCTTCGCGACGCCGAACTCGCATTCGGCCTGCATCCGCTGCTGGACGGCGCAGGCATCACGATCGGCGAGCGCGAGCGCATCGGCCTCATCGGCCGCAACGGCACCGGCAAATCGTCGCTGCTGCGCGTCCTCGCCGGCCAGCAGGCGCTGGACGATGGCGTCATCGAGCGGGACCATTTTGCGCCGGTTCTCGTCGAACAGGAACCCGTGCTGCCGCCGGCGTCGACGCTGCGCGAGAGCCTCGTGCTGCGTGGCGGCCTCGCGCGGCTCGCCGACGAGCGCGAGCGCTTTCGCATCGAGGCCCGGCTTGCCGAATTCCTGCATCGCTTCGGCCTGTCCGAAGCGCAGGCGCCCGAGCGCGCCTCGGGTGGCGAACGCAAACGCGCGGCCCTGGCGCTCGCGTTCGCGCTCGAGCCCGGCCTGCTGCTGCTCGACGAGCCGACGAATCATCTCGACATTGCCGGCATCGAGCTCACGGAAGGCTTCGTGCGCGACGCGCGCGCCGCGGTGATCGTGACGCACGATCGGGTATTCCTCGATCATGTCGTCACGCGGATCGTCGAGCTCGACCGCGGGCGCCTGCGCTCGTATCCGGGCAATTTCGCCGCGTACGAAGCGCGGAAGGCCTCGGAGCTCGAGGCCGAAGACGTCGCGGCGCGCAAATTCGATGCGTTCTGGCGACAGGAGGAGGCGTGGATACGCAAGGGCGTGCAGGCGCGGCGCACGCGCGACGAGGGTCGCGTGCGGCGCCTCGAAGCGCTCCGCGGCGAGCGGGCGCTCCGCCGCGAGCGCATCGGCAACGTGCGCCTCGCGCTCGACGCCGGCGAGCGATCGGGGCGGCTCGTCGCAGAGCTGACACACGTGTCGATGCGTTTCGGCGAGCGCGACATCGTGCGCGACCTGTCGCTTTCGATCCTGCGCGGCGACCGCTTCGCGCTGCTCGGTCGCAATGGCGCCGGCAAGACGACGCTCCTGCGGATCATCCTCGGCGATCTCGCGCCCGACGACGGCACGGTCCGCCGCGGGACGCGCCTTGCGATCGCTTACTTCGACCAATTGCGGCAGGCGCTCGACCCGGCACGCACGCTCGTGCAGACGATCAGCCCCGGCAGCGACTGGGTCGAGACGGCGGCCGGACGCAGGCACGTGCTTTCGTACCTCGGCGATTTTCTGTTTCCGGCGGAGCGCGCGAACGCGCCGGTGTCCATGCTCTCCGGCGGTGAGCGCAATCGGCTTCTGCTCGCGCGCCTCTTCGCGCAGCCGGCGAATCTGCTCGTGCTCGACGAGCCGACCAACGACCTCGACATCGAATCGCTCGAGCTGCTCGAAGCGACGCTGCAGACGTACGACGGCACGCTGCTGCTCGTCAGCCACGATCGCGCGTTCCTCGACAACGTCGCGACGCAGACGCTGGTCGCCGAGGGCGATGGCCGCTGGGTCGAGTACGCGGGCGGCTATTCCGACTGGCTCGTCCAGCGCGCGCCGTCCGCTGACGTTGCAGAGGATCGGCGCGCAAAGAGACCGAAGCCGGCGCGCGAGCGAACGCCGGACACGCGCGTGCGGATGACGTTCGGCGAGCAGCGCGAGCTCGACGCGCTGCCCGCGCAGATCGAGGCGCTCGAGCGCGAGCAGCATGCATTGAGCGAGCGGATGTGCGCGCCCGGCTATCACCGGCAGGACGTCGAGCGGATCAAGGCCGATCGCCGCCGCGCCGAGGAGATCGAGCAGCTCCTGTCCGAGCGGTTCGCGCGCTGGGGCGAGCTCGATGCGAAGGCGCAAGCCGCGGCGCAGGATGCGAAAGCGCGTTGAAGAATCGCGTTCGCGGGGCCATTTACGCACGATGCGCATCGCCGCCACCGCGCCCGACCTGTTCGCACCGCCGCCGCTGCCGCCGGGGCTCGAATATCGTCCCGGCTTCCTCGACGCCGGCGACGAAGCGTCGCTGATCGAAGCCTTCTCCTCGCTGCCCTTTCGCGAGGCGCCATTTCACCAGTACACGGCGCGCCGTCGCGTCGTTCGCTTCGGCCACGACGGCTATGGCGACCTCGGCGAGCTGCAGGACGGGGGACCGTGGCCACCGTGGCTGATCGAGCTGAGTGCCAGGGCGGCGCACGTCGCCGACGTGGCCGACGACGGGTTCGTTCATGCGCTCATCAGCGAGTATCGGCCTGGCACGCCGATCGGCTGGCATCGCGACAAGCCCGATTACGGGACGGTCGTCGGCGTGTCGCTCGGCAGCCCGTGCCGGATGCGCTTTCGCCCCTGCGACAAGCAGCATGAGCGCAGCGCGGTGATCGCGCTCGATCTCGCGCCGCGCTCGCTTTACGTGATGCGTGACGACATCCGCTGGCGCTGGCAGCATCAGATACCGCCGGTGAAGGCGCTGCGGTATTCGGTGACGTTTCGCACGCTGGCGTAGCGCCCCTCACCCCCGCGCACGCGCTCGACTCCCTCTCCGCGCAAGCGGGGAGAGGTTGGGGTGAGGGGCCCGCCGTAGAATCGCGCGCGATGACGGCATACCCGCACCTGCTCGCCCCACTCGACCTCGGCTTCGTCACGCTACGCAATCGCGTGCTGATGGGCTCGATGCATACGGGCCTCGAGGAATCGCACGACGGATTCGCGAAGCTCGCGGCGTTCTACGAAGCGCGGGCGCGAGGCGGCGCCGGGCTCATCGTCACCGGCGGCATCGCCCCGAACTTCGCCGGACGCGTCGATCCGCGCGCCTCGCAACTGTCGTTTCGCTGGCAGGTCGCGAAGCATCGCGTCGTCACCGATGCCGTGCATTCGGCAGGCGGACGCATCGCGATGCAGATCCTGCACGCCGGTCGCTACGCCTATCACCCGCTGTCCGTCGCGCCTTCCGGCTTGCGCTCGCCGATCACGCCGTTTCGCCCGCGCCCGCTCACGGCGTTCGGCATCGAGCGCACGTTGCGCGCTTACGTGCGCTGCGCGCGACTCGCGCAGGAAGCCGGCTATGACGGCGTCGAGATCATGGGCTCCGAGGGTTACCTGATCAACGAGTTCATCGCGCGCCGCACCAACCAGCGCGACGATCGCTTCGGCGGCACGTACGAGAACCGCATCCGCTTCGCCGTCGAGACGGTGCGCCGGACGCGCGAAGCGGTCGGTCGCGACTTCATCATCATCTACCGCCTGTCGATGCTCGACCTCGTCGACGGCGGCAGCACGCGGGACGAAGTCGTGCAACTCGCGCGGGCGATCGAAGCGGCAGGCGCGACGCTGATCAACACCGGCATCGGATGGCACGAGGCCCGGATCCCGACGATCGCCACGATGGTTCCGCGCGCGGCTTTCGCATGGGTCACCGCGCGACTGCGCGACGTGGTCGGCGTTCCATTGATCGCGACGAACAGGATCAACGATCCCGACGTGGCCGAGGCGATTCTCGCGCGCGGCGATGCCGACATGGTGTCGATGGCGCGACCGTTTCTCGCCGATGCCGATTTCGTCGCGAAGGCCGCGGCGGGCCGTGCCGATACGATCAACACGTGCATCGCCTGCAACCAGGCGTGCCTCGATCACATCTTCGAGCGCAAGGTGGCGACCTGCCTCGTCAACCCGTTCGCCTGCCGCGAGACGGAGCTCGTGCTGCGGCCTGCGTCGGCGCCGAAACGCATCGCCATTGTCGGCGCAGGACCCGCAGGCCTCGCGTGCGCAACGACGGCCGCCGCGCGCGGCCACCACGTGACGCTGTTCGAGGCGGCGACGTCGATCGGCGGCCAGTTCAACCTCGCGAAGCGCATCCCGGGCAAGGAGGAATTCGCCGAAACGCTGCGCTACTTCGCGCAACGCCTGGAGGCACTGGGCGTCGAGCAGCGGCTCGGCCAGTGCGCGCGGGTCGACGACTTGCACGCATTCGATGCGGTGATCGTCGCCGCGGGCGTCGTGCCGCGAGCGCCTTCGATCGACGGCATCGCGCATCCGCGCGTCGCGAGCTACATCGACATCGTCGAAGGACGCACGATCGCGGGGGCGCGCGTCGCGATCATCGGCGCGGGCGGCATCGGCTTCGACGTCGCGGAGCTGCTGACGCACGCGCGCGACGACGACGCGCATCCGATCGATGCGTTTCGCGACGAATGGGGCATCGACGCGAAGCACGAGCACGCCGGCGGCATCCGTACGCCGCGCGACGGCCGCTCGCCGCGCAAGGTCTGGCTCCTGCAGCGCAGGTCGACGAAGGTGGGCGAGGATCTCGCGAAGACGACCGGGTGGATCCGGCGGACGCTTCTGCGGCGCCGCGGCGTCGAGATGGTGGCGGGCGTCGCATACGAGCGCATCGACGATCGTGGCCTGCACTTGCGTGTCGACGGCGCGCCGAGGTCGCTCGACGTCGACACGATCGTCGTGTGCGCCGGCCAGGAGCCGAGGCGCGAGCTCGCCGACGCGCTCGCTCGCGCACGCGTTGCATTCACGCTGATCGGCGGTGCCGACGTTGCGCGCGAGCTCGACGCAAAGCGCGCGATCGATCAGGGCACGCGCGTGGCCCTCGCGCTTTAGCGCGACTTCGCGATCGTCTGCGCGGCGCGCCGCAGATCGGCGACGAGCGTCGCGCGAAGCTTCTCGCGCGCATCGTGATCGGGTGCGCGCAGGATCGCCGACGGATGATACGTCGCGACGATCGGCGTGCCCTGCGCATTGACGAGCGGATGCGTGCGCGCTTCGGCGATCGAGATTTTGCGGCCGTAAACGGCGCCGAGCGCGGTGGCGCCGAGCGTCACGATCACCGCCGGCCGCTCGCGCGCAAGCTCCGCCTCGAGCCACACGTGACACGCGGCAATGTGCCGCTGCAGCGGCGTCTTGTGGATGCGCCGCTTGCCGCGTGGCTCGAAGTAGAAATGCTTGACGGCGTTCGTCATGTAGACGCGCGAGTCCGCAATGCCCGCTTCGTCGAGCAGCGTCCGCAGGAGCCGCCCGGCGGGACCGACGAACGGCCGCCCCTGCACGTCCTCCTCGTCGCCCGGCTGCTCGCCGACGAGCATCAGCCGCGCGCCCGCCGGTCCTTCGCCGGGGACCCCTTGCGTCGCGTGCTCCCACAGCTCGCAGCGACGACAATCGTCGAGCGCTTCCTTCGGCGGCGCTTCATCCGCGTCGCCCGGCGCCGATGCTCGCGGTTTCGGCGGCCGCCGCGACGTCATCGCACGATCACCGCTGCAGCCGGTGCACCGTGGGTGGCGCGAGGCCGACGACGCGTTGGCGCAGCGTCTTGCGTGCGCTCGCATCGAGCTTCGCCTGCCATGCGGGCGTCATCGCGAACGCCGGCGCTTCGCGTGCGCGATAGGCAGACTTCGTCGCTGCGATTGGCAGCGAATGCACCATCGACTCGAAGATGTCGGTGCGATTCGTGACGTCGTCGTTCGCTTGCGCGAAAAGCGCGGCGAAGCGGCCGCCGGCGCTCGCGAGTCCCTGGTAATCGCCGACGAAAAGCCCGCCCTCGGCGCTTGGCGCATTGTCGAAGTCGAACGGTCCGGCGACGTGGCCCTCGCTCCACGTCGCGCCATCCGTCGACGTCACGAACCAGACGTCGACGAGCAGCGTCGCCGGGTCCGCGGTGTCGTTGCGCATGTCGTAATAGAGCACGCCGATCGTGCCGTCGGATGCGATGGCCACGGCCGGCAGGAACGCCTGCACACCCGGGACGCGATTGATCTCCACCGGCGTGCTCCACGTTGCGCCCCCGTCGGTGGAGCGTGAGAACGCGATGCCGTCGCGCAGGCCATGCGCGAAGCGCGCGTCCTGCCATACGGCGACGAGGCTGCCGTCGGGGCCGCGTGCGAACGAGGCAAGGTTCGCCGCATCGCGAAGCGTGCGCGTCGGGTTTTGCGGATCGTAGGCGCCGACCGCGCGCATGTCCGAGACGACGATCGGCGCGCTCCACGTGGACCCGCGATCGTCGGAGCGCACGAACGCGAGATGCGTCGTCACCAGGTTGTTCTGGCCGAGGTCGAACTCGGTGAAGAAATCGAGCAGCGCCGAGTTGCCGTTGCCGGCCTTCGTGACGACGACCTGGTTGTTGAGGGTCTGGTTGTGGTTGCCGGGATCGTAGATCGCGCGCGCGCCTTCCCACGTTGTGCCGCCATCGGTCGTGCGCGAGAAATAGGACGGGCCGTGATTGTTTTGCTCGAGCCGGTCCCATGCCGCATACGCGCTGCCGGCCACGAACGGATCGGCGGTGACCGATTCCTTGTCGTTGAAGAACGCGCTGCCGTCGAGGATCACCGTCGTTGGCGAGCTCCACGTGCGTCCGCCATCGGTCGAGCGGCTCGCCAGCACCGCGCTCGACGAACCGGGCGCCAGCGTATCCCCGATGAACGCGATGCCGACCTGGTACGCGGTTCCATCGGGCCCGATGGATACCCACGGATCGCTCGCGCGCGGATAGTCGCCGCCGTTGCCGGCGTTGCCGCCCGTGCAATGCGTGAACGCCGCCTGCGTGTACGACCACGTCGCGCCGGCGTCGAACGAATAAGCGGTGCGAAGGCCGCGCGCACCGCCGTCCGACCATCGATCCTGTTGCCAGACGCCGATCAGATGCGATGGATCACGCGGGTCGGTCGCGATCTGGGGTTCGACCTCTCCACCGGCGTACACCGTGCCGGTGTCCGGCAGCGGCGGCTGATCGCAGCCGTCGGGGAACGGCGTGCGCCCGGTGAGGCGCACCGGCACGTCGCCGGGCGGGAGTGCATGCGTCGTGCACATGGCAACACCCTGCGGGCCGTAGCCTTCCGGAATGTAACCGCGCGCGATCATCGCGTCGCGCGTTGCCGTGTCGGCCGTGTAGCGATGATTCGAATCGGCGCGTCCGTTCCACAGGCGGTAGACGGGGGCCGTGCCGGCAGGACACGTGCCGCTCGCCGTGTCGGGCAGCGCGATGTAGAACTCGGCTGCCGTCTCCTCGATGTAGCCGCTGAAGTTCGGATCGGTGCCGATCTTCGCGAGCACCGCTGCGCACTCGGCCGGCGATGCCGACAGGAAATGCGAATCGCCGTGTATCGGCGGAATGTAGAAGCGGCAGACGGGACTCTCGCCCGCATCGGCCGTCGCCGACCCGTCGAACGTCGCGCCGGTGCGCGACCAGCCGGCGATCTGGCCGGAATCGAGCGCAGCGATCTCGTTCGCGAGCGGGGTCATGAAGTAGTGATCGAGCGTCGCGTTGTAATACTCGACGACCGTTTCCGCGCGAAGCTGCGCGCTCGAGCCGACGGCGAGCAGGCCGGCGACGACAACCGAAAATACGCGCATGACAGAGCAGGTCCGCAAAAGGAAAGCGGGGTAGTTTACCGGCGCTTGCGATTCGTAGAAGGCGGCGGCCCGGTGCTGCCGCGGCGCACGAGCTCGAACGGCAGTTTCTGCGCGAGCTCGGTCGCGCGTCCCTCGAGGCGCGCGACGAGCGAAAGCGCGGCGGCGCGGCCGATCTCGATGATGGGCGTACGGATGCTCGTGAGGCCCGGCGTCTGTGTTGCACCGAGATCGGTGTTGTCGACGCCGGTGATCGACACGTCGTCGGGGATGCGCGCGCCCGCCTCACGGCACGCGATCATGGCGCCGACGGCGAACACGTCGTTCGTCGCGATGACGGCGGTCGGACGCGGTTGCCGCGCAAGGAGCTCGCGCATCGCCGCGACTCCTGAATCGAGCGCGATCGCGCCGTAGCGCACGTTCTCGTCGGCGAGCGCGAGTCCCGCCGACTCGAGTGCCGCACGCACGCCTGCGCCGCGCTCACGCGAGCGGTCGTTGCCGTCGGTCGGCGCGCTGATCAGCCCGAAGCGTCGGTGCCCGAGCTCGAGGAGGTGCCGCGTCATCGCGTGCGTCGCCGCGCGATTGTCGAAGCCGATGCTGGGATGGAGCCGCGACGCGTCGACACCCCAGGTCAGCACGTACGGGCGGCCGTAGCGATCGAGCACCGAATAGAGCTCGGGGTCGTGATCGAGGCCGACGAACATGAACGCGTCGACGCCGTGCTGCACCATTTGCCGCGTGACGCGGAGCTCGGTCGCGAGATCGTAATGGTGCGCGGCGAGCACGAGGCCGTAACCGAGCGCATCCGCTTCGCGCTGCAGCGCGCTCGTCGTCCGCGCGTAGAGCGCGTAATCGAACGACGGGACGACCGCGCCGATCATGTCGCTCTTGCGACTGCGAAGCGCGCGCGCGGCGCCGGACGGCACGTAGCCGAGCTTGTCGATCGCCGCGTGCACGCGCGACAGCGTGCCGGGATCGACGCTCGATGGCAGGTTCAGCGCGCGCGAGACGGTGGCCGTGGAAACGCCGGCCAGCCGTGCCACGTCGCGCGCGCTCGAGCGCTCGACGTTCGCCGTTGCCAGACCGGTTCTCCTCACGCCCGTTAGCATAGCGTCGGCGGTATCGATTTCATAGGCTGCCCGTCCCTCACCCCAGCCCTGTCGCGCGGGCAGGGGGAGGGAGCGAACACTTGAGCGAGGCGGGTGACGGGGCGACCCGGAGTTGACAGCAGCTGCCTCGATTGTCGATGATATGTAATCGAATACATCGAAACGGAGCAGCTTGCATGACCGATGCCCGCGCGCCCATCCGGCACGTGATCCTCGTCGTTTTCGACACGCTGCGGCGCGACGCCGTCGGGTGTTACGGAACGCCCCCCGTGTGGAGCGAAACGCTGGCGCAGCCGATCGCGACACCTCACCTCGATGCGTTCGCGCGCGAATCGGTGCGCTTCACGCGCGCTTATCCCGAGGCACTGCCGACGCTTTGCGCACGGCGCACGATCTACACCGGCCTTCGCACGTACCCGTTCCACAATGGCGACTTCCGTTACATCAAGGGAGACTTCGTCGGCATCGCGCCCGGCTGGGGACCGATTCCCGAATCGCAGACGACGCTCGCCGAGATGTACGAGCAGAACGGATTTCGCACGGGACTGATCTCGGACCTCTATCACCAGTTCAAGCCGTCGAAGAATTTCTGGCGCGGCTTCCACCAGTGGACGTTCATTCGCGGGCAGGAAGCCGACGCGGCACGAAGCGGACCGTTCCCATCGCAGCAGGAGATCGACTACTGGGTGCCGCGCGAGCTGCAGGAGTTGCGCGGCAAGGCGACCGGCCTCGAGCAGCCCGGTTATGGCGCGCACTGGTTCTCGAGCCGCATCCTGCTCAACATGCGCGACCGCGTCCGCGAGGAGCAGTGGTTCAACGCGCAGGTGATGCAGGAAGCGGCGCGCTGGGTCGAGCAGAACCTCGACGCGAAGCGCCTGTTCCTCACGGTCGAGTCGTTCGATCCGCACGAGCCGTGGTTCGTGCCCGAGCATTACCGGCGCCGCTACGACAACGGCAGCGGCCGCGAGCAGGTGATCTCGCCATACGCCGAGATGCCGTGGCTCGCGCCCGAGCTCGTGACGCGGACGCGTGCGAATTACGCTGGGCTGGTCGAGATGTGCGACCGCTGGTTCGGGCACTTGATCGAGACGCTGCGCGTCACCGGCGTGCTCGACGAGGCGCTCGTGATCGTCACGTCGGATCACGGGCACAGCCTGTGGGAGCGGCGCGGCTACATCGGCAAGCGCGGCTATCCGTCCGACCCCGAAAGCTTCGAGGTGCCGCTCTTCGTGCGTCATCCGCAGCGGCTTCGCGCGGGCACGACGTGCGAAGCGTTCGTCCAGCATCACGACATCGCGGCGACGGCACTCGATGCATCCGGTGTCACTCCGCCGGCGCCGATCGACGGCAGGTCGTTTTTCGACGCGGCATTCGGCAGCGGCAAGCCGATTCGCGATCACGCGACCGTCGGCTGGGGCGGCGCGATGACGGTGATCGACGACGGCTGGTGGTTCAACTGCAAGATCAACGGACGCGGCCCGTTCCTCTACGACTCGCTGCGTCCGGCGGCCGATGCGCAAAATCTCGCCGACGCGCATTCCGACGTCGTCGAGCGGTTGTTCGACATCGGCAAAGCCGATGCCGCGGGCGGATTCCCCGAGTATCTGCTGCAGCAGGCCGAAAGCGCCGACGACGCGCCCGGTTGCAGTCCGTTCGCCGCGATTCGCTGAACATGGCCCTCTCCCGCGGGCGGGAGAGGGTCGGATGACGCATATCAACAGGAGGAGACGATGACGAAACGACGTGCTTCCACGCTTCAACGGCCCGGGCGCCGCCGGATGCTGAAGCAGACCGCCGCGCTCGGCGCGGCGACGCTCGCCGCGCCGTACGTGATTTCGAGCGCGCATGCGCAGGCGAACGCCGACATCGCGCCCTATGCGAACGCGAAAATCAACTGGCGGCAGGCGGAAGGCGAGTCGATCACCGTCGCCGTGATTCCCGCGAGCTACTTCGAGAACCTGATCGCGGTCGCACCGACGTTCGAGGCGCTGACCGGCGTCAAGGTGCGCTTCGAGAAGGTGCCGCCCGGGCAGATCCGGCAGAAGGCGATGCTCGACCTGTCGTCGAAGACCGGCACGTACGCGACGTCGGCGACCGATCCGATGTACTACCCGCTGTACGTCTCGAACAAGTGGATCGAGCCGATCGACCACTATTTGAGCGACAGCACGCTGACCGATGCCAAGTGGTTCGACAACGACGACATCTTCAAGGCGTGGCGCGACGCGAACTCGTACGAGGGCAAGCCGTACGCGGTGCCGTACGACGGCGAAGTGACCGTGCAGGTGTATCGGAAGGATCTCTACGATGCGAAGGGATTGAAGGCGGCCGACACGCTCGACGAATTCCTGAAGAACGCGGCGGCGATCAACGATCCGGCGAACCGCATCTATGGCATGGCGCTGCGCGGCTTCGCCGGGGCGGGCCAGAACATGTACATCTACCCGTCGCTGTTCCGCGAGTTCGGCGGGCAGTGGTTTCACGGCAAGAAGCTCGTCGTCGATTCGCCGGAAGCGGTGCGTGCGCTGGACTGGTATGTCGACGCGGAGACCAGGTACGCGCCGCCGGCGGTGCGCAACTGGAACTGGCCCGACATCGCCGACGCGTTCTCGCAGGGCACGCTCGGCTGCTACATCGACGCGCATTCGTCGGCGTCCGTGCTCGTGAATCCCGAGAAGTCGAAGGTCGTCGGCAAGATCGCGTTCGCGCGCTGGCCGAAGGGACCGACGGGCAAGCGCTGCACGTCGATCTGGAACTGGGGCTTTCCGATCAACGCCGCGCTCTCCGACAAGCAGAAGAAAGCGACGTGGCTTTTCATCACGTGGGCCGCGTCGGGCGAGACGCAGGCACGCACGTCGTGGAAATTCGCGGGCCCCGCGAAGCGGACCGGGCTCAATCGCCGTTCGTTGTGGAAGGCGCCCGAGTTCGTCGCGATGACGAAGGAGATCGGTCCGAACTTCGTCGATGCGGCACTCACGTCGCTGGAGCAGGACACCGACGTCGACTGGCGGCCGCGCGTGCCGCAATGGCCGGCGGTCGGCGACACGATGGCGACCGCGATCCAGGAAGCGCTCGTCGGCCAGAAGAAGTCGAAGCAGGCGCTCGACGAGGCGCAGGCGCGCATCGATCAGATCCTGAAGGGCTGATCGCTCGCAGGGTTGTTGCAACTTCGCACACGCGTCGCGCTGCGCGGCGCGCGTTTTCTTGCTGCGCTGCACCTCGCGCCATTACAATGCAGTCACTCGCAGCGTTGACGGACCCATTTTCATTTACGACATGATCCACGAACGGCACATCTTCCAAACGATCGCTTCGGACGTTCTCGTCCGCGGCGTCGTCGCCGCTTCGTTGTCGCTCATGCCGTCGTCTGCCGCCTTCATCGGCGGCTGCGCAGCGACGTAACGCCTCCCGGTCATTCGACGTCCGCCGGGCGGCCGGCGCTACCGTCGAAAGATCTCCAAAAGCTCCTTCGGTCGGTGCCTGTTGCGGCTTCAAAGCCGCGCCCGCGCGTCTCGCGCGCCAACCGCAAGGAGCAACGGATGAACGACATCTGCGTGCATCGGCGCCCATATCGGCGCGCTGACTTCGACTTCGTCGCGCGGCCACGCGAAGGCGCGTACTGGCGATCGCGCGACGGATTGATCGTCCGCATCGCGAGCGGAGAGGGCGAGCCGCTGCCGCCCGTCAACACCGGGCGCGCATGGATGGAGGCGCTCGCGCCTCTGCTCGCGCGCACCGCCCGGTCGTGAGCCGGTCGGCGGAAGGCGGCCCTGTCGCGTTAATACCGCAGGGCCGACCGGGTGCTGCGACCGCGTATCGGTCGGCCGCAGCGCCCGCCGGGCGGCGGGTTCCCAGTCGAATTACAATCGGAGCCCATGGACCCCCTCGTCCTGACCGTCGACATGGCCGGCCTGCCGCAGTCCTGGGTCGCGCTGGAGGAAGCGATCACTTACCACGCGAAGCTGATGGTGGCGTGGTCGCTCGGCGCCGTCGTGCGTGAATTTCGCGGCGGCTTCCAGCGCGACGGCTCGCGTTCGCGCATTGCGA
>JAICLP010000112.1 GCA_025925475.1 Burkholderiales bacterium
AGGTCGGTCTCGAGGAAGATCTGGCCGTCGGTGATCGAGATCACGTTGGTCGGCACGAACGCCGTGACGTCGCCCGCCTGCGTCTCGATGATCGGCAGCGCGGTCAAGCTACCGGTCTTGCCCTTGACCTCGCCCTTGGTGAACTTCTCGACGTACTCGGGATTGACGCGCGCCGCGCGCTCGAGAAGCCGCGAGTGAAGGTAGAACACGTCGCCCGGATACGCCTCGCGGCCTGGCGGCCGGCGCAGCAAGAGCGAGATCTGGCGATACGCCCACGCCTGCTTGGTGAGGTCGTCGTAAATGATCAGCGCGTCCTGGCCGCGGTCGCGGAAGTACTCGCCCATCGTGCAGCCGGAGTACGGCGCGATGTACTGCATCGCCGCCGATTCCGACGCCGACGCGGCGACGACGATCGTGTACGCCATCGCGCCGTATTCCTCGAGCTTGCGCACGACGTTGGCGATCGTCGACGCCTTCTGCCCGATCGCGACGTACACGCAGATCAGGTCCTTGCCCTTCTGGTTGATGATCGTGTCGACCGCCACCGCGGTCTTGCCGGTCTGGCGGTCGCCGATGATGAGCTCGCGCTGGCCGCGGCCGACCGGCACCATCGCGTCGATCGACTTCAACCCCGTCTGCACCGGCTGCGACACCGACTGGCGCGCGATGACGCCGGGCGCGACCTTCTCGATGACGTCGGTGAGCTTGGCGTTGACCGGCCCCTTGCCGTCGATCGGCTCGCCGAGCGAGTTGACGACGCGGCCCAAGAGCTCCGGACCGACCGGCACTTCGAGGATGCGCCCGGTGCACTTCACCGTATCGCCCTCGGTGATGCCCTCGTATTCGCCGAGCACCACCGCGCCGACCGAGTCGCGCTCGAGGTTGAGTGCCAAGCCGTAGATGTTGTTCGGGAACTCGAGCATCTCGCCCTGCATCGCGTCCGACAGGCCGTGCACGCGGCAGATGCCGTCGGTCACCGACACCACGGTGCCCTGCGTACGCTCCTGCGTGCCGGTGTCGAGGTTCTGGATCCGCGACTTGATGAGTTCGCTGATTTCGGAAGGATTCAACTGCATGGTGGCCTCGTCTCGCGCTTCGCCTCAAGCGTCGCGCAGTCGGTTTCGTATCCTGGTATCAGGCGATGAGCTCGTTCGCCATCGCGGTGAGCTTGCCCTGCACGGTGCCGTCGATCACGCGGTCGCCCACGGTGATCCGCGCGCCGCCGATCAGCGACGGATCGACGTGCACCGTCGCCTCGATCGCCTTGCCGAAATGCTTCGCCAGCGAGGACTTCAACTGGCCGAGCTGCTCGTCGGACAGCGGCAGCGCCGTCTCGATCGACGCGCGCGCGACGCCCTCCGCCGCATCCTTGCGCGCCTCGAAGAGCTCGCGGATCTGCGGCAGGAGGCCGATTCGGTCGGACTCGATCAGCACTCGCGCGAAATTGCGCACGCCGGCCGGGAAGCCGTCGGCGGCGACGGAGAGGAACAGCGTCTCCTTCTCGGCCGCCGTCAACCGAGGGTTATCGAGCGCGCCCTGCATCCGTGGATCGGCGACGACCGCCGCCGCGACCTTGAGCGCCGACGACCACTGCGGCAGTGCCTTGGCGTCGCGTGCCGTTTCGAACGCGGCTTCCGCGTACGGCCGCGCAACGGTTTCGAGTTCAGCCATCGCCGTTCCCGTCAGAGCTGCGCTTCGATTTCGCGCAGCATCGACGCATGTGCACCGGCGTCGACCTCGCGCTTCAGGATCTTGCCCGCGCCGGCGACCGCGAGCGTCGACACCTGGCGGCGCAGCTCTTCCTTGGCGCGCGCGACTTCCTGCGCGATCTCGGCCTTGGCGGCGGCGACGATGCGGTCGGCCTCGGCCTGCGCCTCGCGCTTCGCGTGCTCGACCGTCTCGCTGCGCTGCTTCTCGCCCTGCGCCACGATCTCGCTCGCCTTGCTGCGCGCCTCGGCGACGAGCTCGTCGACGCGCTTCTCGGCGGTGGCGAGGTTCTGGCGGCCCTGCTCGCCGGCGGCGATGCCGTCGGCGATCATCTTCTGGCGCTCCGCGACCTGGTTCATCAGGTATGGCCAGATGAAGCGCGCGCTGAACCAGATGAAGACCGCGAACGCCACGGCCTGCATGATGAGCGTGAGATTGATGTTCACGCGTATCCCCTCTCGGCTCTCGTATCGATCTTGCTGTCAGGACGGTCGACCGGGCGGGTCAACCGAGCGCGCTCAGCAGCGGATTGGCGTATGCGAAGAACATCGCGATGCCGAGGCCGATGATGAACGACGCGTCGATCAGGCCGAGCAGCAGGAACACCTTGACCTGCAGTTGCGGCATCAGCTCCGGCTGGCGCGCCGCGCCTTCGAGGAAGCGCGAGCACATGATGCCGATGCCCACGCAGGCGCCCAGCGCGCCCAGACCGATCATCAAACCGATGCCGACGCCCATCGAAGCCTGGATCTGGGCGATCAGTTGCAGCTTGTCCATGTTGTGCCTTTCCCTTGCGTTGCGTTGATGGCTGTTGAGAAGACTTGCGGAAGGATCAGTGGTGCTCTTGCGCCATCGAAAGATAGACGACGGTCAGCACCATGAAGATGTAGGCCTGCAGCACCACGATCAATACGTGGAACACGGCCCAGAAGAAATGCAGAACGGCACCGGCGAACGCGCCGACGATGCTGGAGGCGGCCAGCGCGCCCAGCAGCAGGAAGATGATCTCGCCGGCGTACATATTGCCGAACAGCCGCAGCGAGTGCGACAGCGGCTTCGATACGTATTCGACGAGCTGGAAGGCGAGATTCGCCGGGATGAGCAGGATGGCCGCCCACCACGGCTTCATGCCGAACGGTGCGCTGATGAGCTCATGCAGCCAGCCACCGAGGCCCTTGAACTGGATCGCGTAGAAGATCGACAGCGCGAACACCGACAGCGCGAGCGCGAACGTGGTATTGACGTCGGCGGTCGGCGTGTTGCGCCAGTGATCGATGTGGAAGACGTTGCGATAGAAGCCCGCCATGATGTCGACGGGCAGCCAGTCCATCGCGTTCAGCATGAGCACGAGGAAGCCCGTGGTCAGCGCGATCGGCGCGATCAGCTTGGTCGGACCCTGGTAGATGTCCTTGACCTGGTTGTCGATGAACTCGAGCGCGAGCTCGACGAGCGCCTGCTTCTTCGACGGCACGCCGACCGTCGACTTGCGCGTCATCAGCCACATGAAGCCGAACGTGACGAGGCCGGCGACGATCGTCACCACCAGCGTGTCGACGTTGACGGTCCAGAACCCCCCATCGCCACGCTGGAAGAACGTCAGGTGATGCTGGATGTACTCGCTTGCGGTCTGTTCGCTGGCGACGGTCATGATGTCGTGTGGAGATGCTGCCGAACCCGAATGCGCGGAACGCCCGCGCTCATCCCGATTGAATCCTTCGCTTCACTGCCGGCCGCGCTCGCGCGCCGCCGCTCCCCTTACCTTCGATCGCGCGCGAGGAATCCCGCGCTGAACAGCAACACCGCCACCACGAACGTCGCGAACATCGGCAACGGCCGGATGTCCGGCACCCGCGTCAGCGCCCACCACAGCCCCGCGAAGATGACGAGGACCTTGGCGGCTTCGGCGCGCAGCATCGTCAGTACCGACGCGCCCGCAGTCGCCTTGGCGCCGATGCCGAGCAGCAGCGCGTAGACGAGCGTCGACAGCACCGTGATGCCCCCGCCGAGCGCCGCGGACATTGCCGCTGCGCGCCCGGAAGCGATCGCCGACACCGCCGCGCCGGCCAACGTCGCCAGCGCCTGCCATGCCAACACGCTGCGGATCGGCCGCGAGGCCAGCGTCGCGAATGGTCCCGCGCGCCGCCCGGTGGGCCGGTCGGGCGCCGGGGACGGCGGTGGCGACGCTTTCACGTCGTGTCCGGCCGAGCCTTGCGCCATGAACGATCCGAGGCAAGCAAACCTTTGGATTCTATCGTAAAAACGGCGGCGTCGGCAACCGATGCTGCAGCGCGTCAGAAGGCGCCGCGGCGCGCCTCGATGGCGCGCGCTGGAAGGCGGTGAAACGTTTCGACGGCGGCCGCGACGCGGGACGGGTGGCAGCGTGAGGCGCGACGCGCTGCTGCGATCGCGCGGTTGCGCGACGACGGGCGAAAGGATGGCGACGATCGCGCGGACCGCGCTCGCGCTCAGCCGCCCGACAGCGCGGCGACGATCATCACCGTCGTGCCCTGCGGCACCGGCGTGCGCAGGTCGCGAGCGTCGCGCTCGCCCACGAAGATGCGGATGTGCGGCCGCAGCTTGCCCTGCTCGTCGATCATCCGGAAGCGGATGCCGTGGTAGGCGCCGTCGAGCGCGGCGAGCACGCCGCCCAGCGTCGGCGGCGATTCGGGCGCGAGCACGGGCAGCGCCACACGCACCTGGCGCTCGCCGCCCGTGTAGGAGCGCAGCGGCGACGGGATCAGCACCTCGACCACCGCGGCAACCTCGTCGCTGCGTCGCGCCATCAGTCCGCCGCTTCCACCGCGTGGATCAGCGGCAGGTGCTGCGCGAGCGCCTTGAAGCTTGCGCCCTCGTCGTTGCTGCCCCAGACCTCGCCCGAGGTCGTGCCGAAGTAGATGCCGACCGGATCGTGCCCATCGGCGCAGAACGCCTGGCGCTTGACCGTCCACCAGCCCTGCTTCGCCGGCAGCCCCTTCGCCTGGCGCGTCCACGTGCGCCCGCCGTTGCGCGAGCGGAACACCGCCGGCTTGCCGCCGGGCGAGGTGCGCGGCCAGACGTCGGTGCTGTCCATCGGAAACATCCACAGCGTCTCCGGATCGCGCGGATGGACGACGAGCGGCAGGCCGACGCTGCCCACCGCCTTCGGCATCGCCACGCCGATGTCGGTCCAGCGCGTCGCCGGCCGGTCGAGGCGGTAGAGCCCGCAATGATTCTGCTGGTAGAGCCGGTTGGGATCGGCGGACAAGCGCACGCAATGCGGATCGTGGCCGTACTCGGGATCGGGCATCGGCAGGAAGTCGGCGCGCACGCCCTGGTTGAGCGGCTTCCAGTCGCGGCCCTTGTCGACCGATTCGAACACGCCGCCGCTCGACATGCCGAAGTACATGTGCGCAGGATCCCGCGGATCGACGAGGATCGAGTGCAGCGTCGGGCCATCGGGCGTGCCGTCCTTGTCGTCGCCGCACCAGGCCTTGCGCGACGGGTGGCGATTGAAGCCCTCGACACCGTTCCAGGTGACGCCATCGTCCTCGGAGCGGAAGAGCCCCTGCGGCGACGTGCCCGCGTACCAGACGCCGGGCTCCGACGCATGACCGGGGGTCAGCCAGAACGTGTGGTTGACGCTGCGCCCTTCGCTCTTGCCGAACATCGGCGGTTTGGTGGCTTCCTTCCAATTGCGGCCGCGATCGGTCGAGCGGAATACCGTCGGCCCGAGGTGGCCGGTGCGCGCGGCGACGAGCCACGTGCGCCGGTTGCGCGGGTCGGCGACCGCGTGGTGCAGCACGTGGCCGAGGAACTGTGGACCGCCGAGCGTGAAGCTCCGTCGCGATGCGTCGGCGGTGAGCGTCCACAGCCCCTTGCGGGTGGCGACGAGCAGGGTCGTGCGGCGCGCGGGCGTCTTGCGTTGAGCCATGTCGAAATCCAGTCGTGGCGAAGGGCGCTCGGGTCGCCCGGTCGGCAACGCTAGCGCGCCCCGGCGCATTTGCGCAAGCTGCAACGGCCCCGCGCTACAATCGGACGATGCGCGCGGCCGTCCGCAACCCGCCGCGCGCCCATCCCCACGCTGGAGACCACGATGACAATCAAAGTCGGCGACAAGCTGCCGTCCGGAACGCTGCAGGAATACTTCGAGGTCGCCACGGGCGCTTGCGCCATCGGCCCCAACCCGGTCTCGACCGACGAGCTCTTCAAGGGCAAGAAGGTGGTGCTGTTCGGGCTGCCCGGCGCGTTCACGCCGACCTGCTCGGCGAAGCACGTGCCGAGCTTCGTCCAGCATTTCGACGAGCTCAAGGCCAAGGGCGTCGACACGATCGCCTGCATGTCGGTCAACGACGCGTTCGTCATGGGCGCGTGGGCGCGTGACCAGCACACCGACGGCAAGGTCCGGATGCTCGCCGACGGCAGCGCCGAATACACGAAGGCGCTCGGCCTCGTGCTCGACCTCACGCCGCGCGGCATGGGCGTGCGCTGCCAGCGCTTCTCGCTGCTCGCCGACAACGGTGTCGTCAAGGCGCTCAACATCGAGGCGCCGGGCAAGTTCGAGGTCTCGGGCGCCGAGACGATGCTGAAGCAGCTCGGCTGACGGAGCAGTCGACTGGCGGCGTCCCGCCCGTCGTCATTCCCGCGCAAGCGGGAATCCAGTCGTGACGCTACTGTGGGCGGGCTGTTCATTCCACCGAAGCGTCACGGCTGGATCCCCGCTTTTGCGGGGATGACACGTATCTAGCGGAGCTTGGCGATCAAGCCGTCGAGCTCGCTTAAGCTCGCGTAGCTGATCACCAGCCGGCCGGCGCCGTTGCGGCGCGGCTCGATGCGCACCTTGGCGCCGAGCGCCTCCGCGAGCTCGGTCTCGAGGCGCGCGGTGTCGGCATCCTGCGTGCGCGCGGCGCCCTTCGTGCGCGATTTCGCGCCGCCGGTGAGCGTCTGAACGAGTCGCTCGGTCTCGCGCACCGAAAGCTTCTGGGTGACCACGCGGGTCGCCGCACCCGTCTGCTGCGCAACCGGCAGCGCGAGGAGCGCGCGCGCATGGCCCATCTCGAGCGCGCCGGCCAGCAGGTACTCCTGCACCGGCTTGGCGAGCGCGGTCAGGCGCATGAGATTGGTGACGGCGCTGCGAGAGCGCCCTACCGCCTTTGCCGCCGCCTCGTGCGTCAGGCCGAACTCCTCGACGAGCCGCGCGAGCCCCTGCGCCTCCTCGAGGGGATTGAGGTTCTCGCGCTGGATGTTCTCGATCAGCGCCAGCGCGAGCGCCGATGCGTCGGGCACCGTCTTCACCAGCGCGGGCACTTCGCGAAGCCCCGCGCGCTGGGCCGCGCGCCAGCGGCGCTCGCCGGCGATGATCTCGAAGCGGCCGTTGTCGACGCCGCGCACGAGGATCGGCTGCATCACGCCCTGCTCGCGGATCGAATCGGCAAGCTCGGCGAGCGAGGCCTCGTCCATCCGCGTGCGCGGCTGGTATTTGCCGGAGCGCAGCCGATCGATCGCCACCATCTGCAGCGAATCGCGGCTGTCCGCCGCAGGCTCGGTAGCGGCGAGCAGCGCGTCCAAGCCGCGCCCCAGTCCCTTGGGTCGAATCACGGATCGTTCCTTCGTCATGGCGTCGCCGGTCGCGACGCGTCGTCGTCCATTCGCCGCAGCATCTCGCCGGCGAGCGCGAGATAGGCGACCGCGCCCTTCGATTGCGGCTCGAGCGTCAGCGCCGGCACGCCATGCGACGGCGCTTCGGCCAGGCGCACGTTGCGCGGCACGATCGTGCGGTAGAGCTTGTCGCCGAAATGCTTCTCGAGCTCTGCACCGACGTTCTGGCCGAGCGTGTTGCGCGGGTCGTACATCGTGCGCAGCAGGCCCTCGATCTCGAGCGCGGGATTCAAATGCGAGCGCACCTTGCGGATCGTCTGCACGAGGTCCGACAAGCCTTCGAGCGCGTAGTACTCGCATTGCATCGGGATCAGCACGCTGTCGGCGGCGCACAGTCCGTTGAGGGTCAGCAGCGACAGCGACGGCGGGCAGTCGAGCAGGACGAAGTCGTATTCGGGCAGCACCTCGGCGATCGCCTCGCGCATCTGCGACAGCGCCTCGGCAAGCGCATCCTTGAGCCGCATTTCGCGCTCGGGCAATTCGACCAGCTCGACCTCGGCGCCCGCGAGCTCGCGATTGGCGGGCACGAGATCGAAGCCGCCCGACGGCGACGTCACGCGCACGTCGGCGATGCCGCGCTCGCCGAGCAGCACCTGGTAGACGGTTTCCTTGCACGCGCGCTTGTCGACGCCGGCGCCGGTGGTGGCGTTGCCCTGGGGATCGAGATCGATCAGTAGCACGCGGCGCTTCATCGCGTTGAGGCTCGCCGCGAGGTTGACCGCGGTGGTGGTCTTGCCGACGCCGCCCTTCTGGTTGGCGATCGCGATGATGCGCGTTGCGCGGGGCGCGCGTGGGACGTGCGATTCGTCTGCCCGCGTTGCTTGCCGAGCGGCGTCCGGCGCGGGCAATGGCTCCAGCGTGCTCATCGCTCGCTTACGTCGCGCGGTCGCATGACGACGACACTGCGCGCATCGTCGAGGCCGGGAATTGCCAGCGTCGTGGTCGTGATGACCTGCACGCTTGGGGGCAGCGCCGCGATCTCATCAGTTGGCACGACGCCTTTCATCGCGTAGAGCGCGCCGTCGTCCGCAACGTGCGACGCGGCACCTGCCGCGAAATCGGCGAGTGATGCGAACGCGCGCGAGATCACGACATCGTACGGTTGCGCGGCGGTGAAGCGCTCGACGCGCGACTGCACGGCTTCCGCATTGCGAAGGCGCAACTCGGCGATCGCCTGCGTGACGAACGCGGTCTTCTTCTGGTTGGCGTCGAGCAGCGTCACGTGCCAATCGGGTCGCGCGATCGCGAGCAGGATGCCCGGAATTCCCGCGCCGGTGCCGACGTCCAGCACGCGCAAGCTCGCGCGATCGGGCAGCTGCGGCAGCACGGCGAGCGCGTCGAGCGCGTGATGCGTGACCATGCGCGCCGGCTCGCGGATCGCGGTCAGGTTATGGCGATCGTTCCACTTGCCGAGGAGTGCCAGGTACGTGGCGATCGCGTCATGCTGCGTGTCGGTGAGCGCCACGCCGAGTGCCGCTGCACCGTCCGCGAGCACGCCGCGATCGCTTGCCGCAACGCGTGCTCGCGTTTGCGCGCCCTCCGCTGCCGCCATCATGCGCGCTGCTTTCCCGCCCACGCACCGTCGTCGAAGCCGCGCCTCGCGTAGACGACAAGCAGCGCGACGGCGGCGGGCGTGACGCCCTGGACGCGCGACGCCTGGCCGATCGTCGACGGCTTGTGCTGGTTGAGCCGCTGCTGGACCTCGACGGAAAGTCCACGCAGCGTCCGGTAGTCGAGCTCGGGCGGCAACGCCGTGGCTTCGTGGTCGGCGACGCGCGCGATCTCGTCGCGCTGGCGGTCGATGTAGCCCTGGTATTTGACCTGTACTTCCACTTGCCCCGCGACCGACGGGTCGTCGACGCCCGGCCCGGCGCCGGGGAGCGTCATCAGCCTGGCGTAGTCGATTTCCGGTCGACGCAAAATGTCGGTGAGCGCACAC
>JAICLP010000139.1 GCA_025925475.1 Burkholderiales bacterium
CGCGCGCCAGCGCGAATCGCTTTACCAGCGGGAAAAGCTCGCCGCGCTCGGGTCGCTTCTCGCAGGGGTCGCGCACGAGCTCAACAATCCGCTGTCGGTCGTCGTCGCGCGCGCGGTGCTGCTCGAAGAGCAGGGTGACGCAAAGACGCAGCTCGCCGCGGTGAAGATCCGCACCGCGGCCGAACGCTGCGCACGGATCGTGCGCACGTTCCTCGCGATGGCGCGCCAGCAGCGCCCCGAGCGCGGGCCGGTCGCGATCAACGATGTCGTCACCGCGGCGCTCGACATCGCCGCTTATCCGATCCGAACGAGCGGCATCGACGTCGCGCTGGCGCTGGCGGCCGATCTGCCGATGATCCACGCCGACGCCGACCAGCTGCATCAAGTCCTGCTCAACCTGATCGTCAATGCGCAGCAGTCGCTGCAGCAGCAGCCGCAACCGCGTACGCTTCGCATCACGACCGCGCTCGATCCCGGCGGGGACACGTTGCGCGTGAGCGTCGCCGACAACGGTCCGGGCATTCCGCCGCATTTGCTCGCGCGCGTCTTCGATCCCTACTTCACGACGAAGCCGATCGGTGTCGGCACCGGCGTGGGTCTCGCCGTGAGTCTCGGCATCGTCGAAGCGCACGGCGGACGCCTGAGCGTCGATTGCCCGGCGGGTGGCGGCGTCGTGTTCACGATCGCGCTTCCCGTGCGCAATGCCGAGGCGCGTGCGGCGACCGAGACGCTGGCGCAGTCGCCTTCACCGGTCCGCTGCCATGTGCTCGTCGTCGACGACGAAGCGGACATCCGCGAGTCGCTCGCCGAAATTCTACGAAGCGCGCGGCATCGCGTCGTGACGGCGAGCTCCGGGCGCGAGGCGCTCGAGCGGATGACGTCCGAGCGCTACGACGTGATCCTCACCGACATCCGGATGCCCGACGTCGACGGGCGCGCGCTCTACGAGACGATCGAAGAACGGTGGCCGGCGCAGGCGTCGCGCGTCGTGTTCGTCACCGGCGACACGCTCGCATCCGAATTGCGCGAGTTCGTCTGCCGCACCGGCCGCCTCGTGATCGAGAAGCCGTTCCTGCCAAGCGAAGTGCGTCGCATCGTCGACGAGGTCGCAGCGAACCGCGTCGTGTCGCGCTCCCACTGACGCCGCGCGCGAGCGCGGAAACAAAAGAAACAGCAAGGCGGCCCGGATGAAGTCGGGCCGCGACATCGCGTGCCTACAGTGCAAGGCGTCGATGCTCTGAAGTCACATATCCATGAACCGTTACGAAGCCTCACCGCCTCGCGCGCTGCTGGGATTGGCCGCGCTCGCGATGTCGGCGATCACGATCGGCGCGTTGGTTTTCGTGCCGGCGAAACTCGATGCCAGCACCGCCGCGAACGATGAGGTGGCCGCGGCGGCCGTCATGTGCAATCACGTGAAGGAGCGATCATGAGCGAAACGTACGAAGGGGGCTGTTTCTGCGGCGCGGTGCAGATCACGGTGACCGGCGATGCCGTTGCGATGGGCTATTGTCATTGCGCGTCCTGCCGAAGCTGGGCGGCAGCGCCGGTCAACGCGTTCACCCTCTGGAAGCCCGACGCGGTGAAAGTAACCCGCGGCGAGTCCGAGCTCGGCATCTATCACAAGACCGAGAAGAGCTATCGCAGGTTCTGCAGGGCGTGCGGCGGACACGTGTTCACCGTGCATCCGGGACTGGGCGTGACCGACGTCTATGCGGCGACGATTCCGTCGTACCGTTTCGTGCCGGCGCTGCACGTGAACTACGCGGAATCCGTTCTGCCGATGCGCGACGGGCTGCCGAAGATGAAGGACATGCCGAAGGCAATGGGCGGGTCGGGCGAGACGTGCCGCGAATGAGCGTGAGCTTGCGACAAGCGCCGGCGTAGCGTCGCGCAATCGGCTTCGGCGTGTGACACAATGAGCGCTGCGGAGCCGCCTCAAAGCGCGAATTCCACCCCCCAGGGGGCAGCGATGCGGCGAAGCCGCGAGCGTGGGGGGAACATACAAACGCGCCGGGCCGCCGCAAGCGCGAATCAGCCTTCGGGGGCAGCGAAGCGCGTGAGCCCGAAGGGCCGCCCCGAGGACGAACAGGCGATAGCTAAGCTCGAGCGTCGTTCAACACGCCGCGAGCGTGGGGGATCATGCAAGTGCCGATGAAGGTGTGCATCTACGGCGCGGGCGCGATCGGCGGCTATCTCGGCGTGGAGCTCGCGCGCGCCGGCGTCGATGTGAGCCTCGTCGCGCGCGGTGCACATCTCGCGGCCATGCGCGCGCACGGCCTGCGGCTGCTGATCGGCGGATGCGAACACGTCGAGCGCATCCGTTGCACCGATGCGCCGGCCGACCTCGGCGTGCAGGATTGCGTGATCGTGGCGCTCAAGGCGCATTCGATCGCGCCGGCCGTCTTGTCGATGCTGCCGCTGCTTCGCGCCGACACGATGATCGTCACCGCGAGCAACGGCCTGCCGTACTGGTTCTTCGACGCGCCGGGCGTGGCCTATGAAGGCCTCGCGCTGACGAGCGTCGATCCCGGCGGGCTGCAGCGCAAGCACCTCGGTTACGCGCGCGCGGTCGGCTGCGTCGTATTGCCGGCGACCGAGATCATCGCGCCGGGCGTCATCCGTCACGAGCACGGCAACAAGTTTCCCATTGGCGAGCCCGACGGCACACGCACGCCGCGGATCGAGCGATTGCATCGGATGTTGACGGAGGCGGGTTTCGATGCGCCGATCCGCACCGACATCCGCAACGAAATCTGGCTCAAGCTGTGGGGCAACCAGTGCCTCAATCCCGTCAGCGCGTTGACCGGCGCGACGGTCGACGTGGTCGCGTCCGATCCGCGCTCGCGCGCCGTGCTGCTTGCGATGATGCACGAGGCGAGCGCGATCGGCGAGCGCCTGGGCCTCGCGCTTCGCGTCGATGCGAAGCGCCGCCTCGACGGTGCCGCGGCGCTCGGCCCGCACAAGATGTCGATGCTGCAGGACCTCGAGCGCGGACGCGAGATGGAAGTCGAGGCGCTGGTGGGTGTGATCGGCGAACTCGCCCGCGTGACGGGCGTTCCGACCCCGACCGTCGACGTCGTGCTCGCCTTGATCAGGCTCCGCGCTATGCAGCCTGCATCGCCGTCGCCGGCGCCTGCACCGCTTGCTGCTTCTCGAGCCAGCGCAGGCGCATCGGCATGATGACGAATTTCGCCAGCAGGCCGGCGACGATGCCCATGATTGCCCCCACCCACAGCACGGCGACCCAGCTGCCGGTCGTCGCCTTCAGCACGCTCGCGAGCGGGACCAGGAGCGAGGCAGTGCCCTTCGCCGTGTACATGAAGCCGTTGTTCGCGCCCGCGAACTTCGAGCCGAACGTGTCGCCGACGACGGCCGGGAAGATCGAGAAGATCTCGCCGTAACAGAGAAAGATCATCGGCGCGAAGATGATGAAGCCGATCGGGGCGCGACCGAAATACATGAGACCCAGCTGCGCGACACCGGAGAGCAGGAACACCAGAAGCATCGTGTTCTCGCGCCCGATATTGTCCGAGATCCACCCGGTGAGCGGGCGCGTGAACCCGTTGGCCAGGTTGTCGATGATCAGCGTGATCGTCAGGAGCGGCATCGTCGCGGTCAGGATCGAAATCGGCACCTTCGCGATGCCGTAATCGTTGGCGATCGGCGCGACCTGCGCAGCGGCCATCAAGCCGCCCGCGGCGACGAGCACGAACGCGACGTACAGCAGCCAGAAGACGGGGGTTCGCATCATCTCGCCCGGCGTGTAATCGCGCTTCGTGGTCGGATTCGCCTTCGACGCGGCTGCGGCGAACTTGCCGATCGGCGGCCGGATCAGGAATAGCGACGCGACGAAAATCACCGCACCCTGGATCACTCCGAACGTGAAGAACGCCGACTGGTAGCCGCTCGAGTGGATCATTCCGGAGATCGGGATGACGGTCAGCGCTGCACCCGCGCCGAAGCCCGCCGCAGTAAGCCCGGCCGCGAGGCCGCGCTTGTCGGGGAACCACTTCAACGAGTTGGCGACGCAGGTTCCGTAAACGCAGCCGGCGCCGACGCCTGCGACGATCGCCGAAAAGTAGAGCATCTCGAGCGACGTCGCGTATGAATTCATCACCCACGAAAGCCCGGCCAGGATGCCGCCGCCGAGCACGACCGGCCGTGGTCCGAACTTGTCCATCAGCCACCCTTCGACCGGCACGAGCCAGGTCTCCGTCAGCACGAAGATCGAGAAGGCGACCTGGATTTCCGCCGTCGACCAATGCATCTTGTCGTGCATCGGGTTGACGAAGAGCGTCCACCCGTACTGGAGGTTCGCGACCATCGCCATGCAGACGATGCCGATGACGAGCTGCAGCCAACGATAGGATGTCGGCCGGCTCGTTGCAGCCGATGCACTGCTCGCTCTTGCGTCCATCAAGTCCTCCTTCGGGACATCGGTGCACTCGCGCCGATCGGTCATGCGAGTTGCGGTGCCGCTTTCGACTCGACACAATCTCGTGCGAGGCGTTGTCGTGCGTTCCGTGCGGCGGCCGTTTCCCGCGCAACATACGCCGCGTAGCTTGCGTGAACCTTGCAATCGGAATCGCGTACTGCTCATGCGTCTGCTTCTCGTCGAAGACGATCTCGAGCTCGCCAACGGCCTCGTGCATGCACTCGCACAGTCGGGCTACACGGTCGACTCGGTGCAGCGCGGCGGCGATGCACTCACCGCGTGCGCGACGACGGCCTACCAGCTCGTCGTGCTCGACCTCGGCTTGCCCGACATCGACGGTGTCGAGGTCCTGCGCCGCCTTCGCCGCGACGTCATGACGATGCCGGTGCTGATCCTCACCGCGCGCGACGACGTGCAGCATCGCGTGCAGGGTCTCGACGCGGGAGGTGACGACTACCTGTCGAAGCCGTTCGACGTCGCCGAGCTCGAGGCGCGCATCCGCGCATTGCTGCGCCGTGGCGATCCGACCGGAGCGACGCTGCGCCTTGGCCTGCTCGCGTTCGAGCCCGCAGCGCGACGCCTGACCGTGGCTGGCGTCGACCTCGAGCTGACGGCGCGCGAGCTCGGCGTCGTCGAGCTCTTGATGCGAAGACCGGGCCGCATCGTCAGCAAGAAGCAGATATTCGATTCAGTCTATGACGACGAGCACGATGCGGGGCTGTCGAACGTCGAGGTGCTGGTGAGCCGCGTGCGCCGCAAGCTCGCCGCATCGCGTGCCGGCGTCGGCATTCGCGTCTTTCGCGGGATGGGATATCGACTCGAGCTGGCGCAGGCGCGCGATGCGAACCCGGCCTAGCCTGCGGCGGCGGCTCCTCGCCCGGCTGTGGATCCCGCTCGCCGGGCTGTTCCTCGGCGCGGCGCTGCTGTCGTTCGCCGTCGCGCTACATTTCGGCGATCGCGTTCACGACCGCTGGCTGCTCGATTCGGCGATGACGCTGTCGACGCAGCTGCGGGCGACCCCCGGCGGCGTCGCGCTCGACGTGCCGCGCGCGGCGATCGAGATGTTCGAGTGGGACAGCATCGATCGGATCTACGACGAGGTGACCGGCGCATCCGGTGCGCGGCTCTTCGGCAACGCGCAAATCCCCGCGGCGCGAGACCGGGCGGCGGTCGGCCACCCGCGTTACTACGACGCGACGATTGGCGGCGTGGGCGTGCGTGCGGTCGAGGTCGTCGTGCCCGGCCCCGAGGGCGTGAGCGCACCCGTCACGATCCGCGTTGCGGAGACGCGCGGGAAGCGCCATGCGTTGATCGGCGAGGTGATGTCGCTGCTCGTGCCGCTGCAGGCGGCAATCCTCTGCGCAGCTGCCGCGATCATCTGGTTCGCCGTGCGTTCGGGACTTGCAGGCGTCGACGATGTCGCATCGCGCCTGTCGCGCTACGATCCGGTGCATCTTGCACCGCTGCCCGATGTCGACGCGGCGCCGTCCGAAATCCGGCCCCTCGTTGTCGCGATCAATGCGCTGATCCAGCGTCTCGCCGACGCGCGTGGCGCGCAGCAGCGCTTCGTCGCGAACGCCGCGCATCAGCTGCGCACGCCGCTTGCCGCGCTGCAGGTCCAGACCGAGCGCGCGCTGCGCGAGACCGATCCCGAGCACCATGCGGAAGCGCTCGCGCACGTGCTGAAGGCGGTGACGCGGATGCGCCGCGTCACGCAGCAGATGCTCGCGCTGACGCGCTCCGATGCGACCGTCGCCGATACGCTGTCGATGCAGCCGATCGATCTCGGCGAGGTCGTGCGCGACGAGCTGCAATGCTGGGCCGACGCCGCCGTCGCCCGCGACATCGATCTCGGCTACGAAGGCGCGGAGAGCGGACCGATGACGCACGGCGAGCCGCGGCTTTTGCGCGAGCTCGTCGGCAATCTCGTCGACAACGCGATTCGCTACGGCAACGAGGGCGGCGAAGTGACGGTGAGCGTCGGTGCGAACCCGGCGCGAATCGCCGTGTGCGACAACGGACCGGGCATCGATCCCGCCGAGCGCACGCGAGTGCTCGATCCGTTCTATCGCTCGCCGGCCAGCACCGGCGACGGTTGCGGCCTCGGGCTCACGATCGCGCACGAGATCGCGGCGCGCCATGGCGCCCGCCTGACGATCGGCGGCCATGGAGCGCGCGGAACGCGCATCGACGTCGTGTTTGCGGACGCCGCGAGCGCGAGCTGACTCTTGGCGCGATGCATCAACCGACTTCGGTCGGCTCGTCGCCCGCAATGCCGTGCACGTTGTGGCGCAGCCGTTCCTCGTCGAGGTCGAGGTCGCGCTCGACGCGGCGGCGGATGTCGTCGCTGACCTCGCCGCTGCGCAGCATCTCGTTCAGCCGCTTGCGCTGTGCGGCGACGAGCGCGAGCTCGACCCGATGCATGCCGGCCGCCGTCTCGAAGCGCTCGCCGTCGCGAGCTCCCTCGCCTTCGAGCTGCTTGATGCGAAGCTCCTCTCGGTTGCGCCAGGGCGCGACGACGTCGTCGGGCAGATGCTCGATCTTCGCGGCGGCATCGAGCTCCACCAGCGCCGCGCGCGCGGCCTGCACGCGCGCGTTGATCTCGCGTTCGTTGCGCTTGCGCAGTTCGGCGCGTCCGAGCTTGTCGAGCCGCAGCCTCCGGAGCACCCACGGGAGCGTCAACCCCTGCGCCACGAGCGTCACGACGATCACGACGAACGTCAGCACGAGAATGTCGACGCGACGCGGAAACGATACGTCGGAAGCGAGCACGACCGGAATGCTGAGCGCTGCCGCAAGGCTGACGACGCCGCGCACGCCGGTGAACGCGATCACGAACGGGATGCGCCAGTTCGGCGCCGGATTGCGTGCAGCGATCGCCGGAAAGAGCCAGCGCGGCAGGTAGGTCGCGAGGAACACCCAGAGGAAGCGCACGGCGATGACGACGCCGCTGACGATCAAGCCGTTGACGGCGAGATGCGACAGGATCGGCGCATCGAGGCCCGCGGCGACGGTGCGCGCCTGCAGGCCCGTGAGCAGGAAGATCACGCCCGTGATCACCGTATTCACGATGTCCCAGAAGAAGAGCGCCTGCAGCCGCGTATTCGAGCGGATCAGCGCGACGCCTGCGAAGCCTACGTAGAGGCCCGACACCACCGTGGCGAGCACGCCGGAGCCGCCGAGGGCGTGCGGCGGCCAGAATGCGGCGTAGGGCGTCAGGAACGACAGCAGCACCTCGAGCCGCGGCTCGGCCGCGAGGTTTCGCAGCCGCAGGATCACGTAGCCGACGACGAATCCCCAGGCGGTCTCGCAGATCAGCACCAGCACGAAATCGCGGATCGCGGCGGGCAGCGAGAAGTGCCCGGTGAACACGGCGGTGAGCGCGAGGTTGAAAAGGATCAGCGCCGTCGCGTCGTTGACGAGGCCCTCGCCCTCGAGGATCGCGATGATGCGGCGCGGGATGCTCAACCGTTCGGCGACGGCGAGCGGCGCGACGACGTCGGGCGGCGATACGATCGCGCCCAGCATGAACGCG
>JAICLP010000331.1 GCA_025925475.1 Burkholderiales bacterium
GATCGAGCCGCACGTTCTCAAGGACGCGAGCGCGATTCGATTTCTCGGTGCGCAAGTCGTCGAAAAGTACCCGGAAATCAAGACGTGGGCAGTGCCGCCCCCGAGCACGGTCGACGACGAGAAGATCACGAAGCCCACCGGCCCCTACAAGCCGCTTGCGCGCCTCACCGTGCCGAACGCGTATCCCGTGTTGCAGGGGTACAAGAATGATATCGGTTTCGGTTACCGGCTCAATCTGGAAGACCCGCTCGCGTTCGCGAGCTTCGGCATCACGGCCGCATACACCCCGACGGGAAAGCTCTCGACTGACGAACGCGCCCACGTCGACATGGTGGGGCGCTATCTGAGCTGGCGTGGCGAACTCGCATGGAACAAGTCCGATTTCTACGACCTGTTCGGCCCGACGAAGGTCAGCCGCAAGGGATTCGCGGGGAAGCTCGGCTACGACCAGCTCCTGATCTTCGACGAGCCGCGCAAGCTCACCGCGTCTTACGACGTCGAGTATTACGACCACATCGACACGTTGCCGACGGCGCAGAACGTCAGCACGCCGTTCACGCGCCTCCTCGTCGGCAAGCTTGGCCTGCACTACACCGACATACGCAGCTCGCTCGGCTCCGTCGACGACGAGAAGGGAATGCTGTGGAACGTCGTGTTGAAGGCCAATCGCGTGCCGATCGAAACGGCGACTCAGATTTACGGCAACTTCGACTACGGATTCCAGTTGCCGATCCCGCACTCGTCGATCTGGCTCCGGACGTCGGCAGGCGCATCGAACGGTCGCCGTGACGATCCTGTGGCGAGCTTCTATTTCGGTGGATTCGGCAACAACTACGTCGACAACGGCACGATCAAGCGCTATCGCGACTACGATTCGATGCCGGGGTTCGGCATCGATGACATCAGCGGAAAGAACTTCGGGCGCGAGCTCGTCGAATGGGATCTTCCGCCGATCGTGTTCGAGTCGCTCGGAACGCCGGCGTTCTATCTCAACTGGCTGCGGCCGGCGGTGTTCGGGGCCGCGCTATGGACCGATCCCACCGATCGCGCACGCCGCAACGACTACCAGTCGATCGGAGCGCAAGCCGACTTGCGCTTCAGCGTGCTGCACTGGTACAACATGACGCTGTCGATCGGCTATGCCGTCGGCTTTCATGGCATGCATCGCAGCGGCGACGAGTTCATGATCTCGCTCAAGATCCTGTAGCGCCAAAGATGCTCGCGATCGCGCTGCACGTCGTCATCGGCAGCCTGCCGGTGCTCGGATTTCTCGCGGCGCTTCTGTCCCTCGACAGCTACAAGCTCGTGAAGGTGCGGGTCGTGAGCGCCGTCATCGCATCGGGATTCGTCGCCGCCGTCGTCTGCTATTTCGTGAACGGCGAGCTGTTGCGCACATCGGGCATCGACTTCGCGCGCTACAGCCGTTACGTCGCGCCGCTCGTCGAGGAGCTCGCGAAAGCGATCATCGTCGTGATCCTCATTCGCGCGCATCGCGTCGGATTCCTGGTCGACGCTGCGATCCTCGGCTTCGCCGCGGGCACCGGCTTCGCGATCGTCGAGAACGTCTATTACCAGCACCTCGTACCCAATGCCAGCGTCGGCACGTGGATCGTTCGCGGATTCGGAACGGCGATCATGCACGGCGGCTGCACGGCGATCTTCGCAGTGGCCGGCCTGTCTCTGCGCGAGCGTGCGCCAAAGCCGTCGCCCGCATGGTTCATCCCCGGCTATCTGCTCGCCGTCGTGTTGCACTCCGCATACAACCACGCGTTCTTTTCGCCCATGCTTTCCACGCTCGCGGTGATTCTCGTGCTGCCGCCGCTGCTGCTGGCCGTGTATCAGCGCAGCGAGCACGCCACCGCGGACTGGCTCGGCACCGGCTTCGATGCCGACAGCGAGATGCTCGGCGCGATTATGTCAGGTCACTTCGGCCATTCGCCGGCGGGCCAGTACCTCGGCACGTTGAAGTCGCGGTTTCATGGACCTATCGTCGCCGACCTCCTCTGCTACCTGCGGCTGCACACCGAGCTCGCGCTGCGCGCGAAGGGCATGCTGATGATGCGCGAAAGCGGCTTCGAGGCGAAGATCGACGCGCCGACGCGGGAGAAGCTCACCGAAATGCGCTTTCTCGAGCGCAGCATCGGCAAGACCGGTCAACTCGCCATGCAACCGCTACTGCGCGCAGGCAACAAGGAGATCTGGCAGCTGCGGATGCTCGAAAGCGCGTCGGCTGGGGCCGCCGCTCACGCCGAGTCGTGACGCCCGGCGTCGCGCGCTAACTGCAGGCGCTCGGCGACGACACGCTCCAGCACATCGGCGGAATAGGGTTTCATCAGCGCCATGGCGCCGCAATCGGTCAACGCCTCGACCGCACTCGTGTAGCCAGTGCAGAAGATCACCGGAAGACCGGGCCGGAGCTGCTGAAGCCGCTCGGCGAACTCGAGGCCGTCGATGTCGGGCATCACCACGTCGGAGAAGACGAGGTCGACCGGCGCGCCTTCCTCGATGCGTTCGAGCGCCTCACCGGCCGAAACTACCAGTGAGACGTCGCAACCGAAGGTCTCCAGCAGTCGGCCAGCCGCTTCCGCGCCGTCGCTGTCGTCATCGACGACCAGCACCCGCGCGCCGTGGGTGATCGAATTCGAACGTTTCGGCAAAGTGGGCATTGCGCTCTCCGTCGTACCGCCGGACAGAATGAAAAATATACCGCCATTTTGCGGTTGACGCTACCTTGTACAAATTACAACGCGCAAGGGCGGCGACTGTTATTCCCTCGCGGCAGATGGGACAATAGCGTCCGCTGCCGCCGGGTGCCTGCGGCAGTCCGCGCTGCTTGAAATGATCACTGCATCCGTCACGTGATCGTCGCGACGATCGCGAATATCGCGACCGATTTCCGGGAGTACCAGCCATGCAAGCCGTCGAGCGTCCGCTCAAGTCCACCGACGAGATCCACATCATTCTCGGCGCGCTGACCGCGCTCAAGCGCGGTGATGCGTCGATAAGGCTGCCGGCCGAATGGCATGGCTCTCTCGGTCGCGTTGCCGACACATTCAACGACGTCGTCGAGCGCAACCAGCGCATGGCGCAGGAGCTCGAGCGCCTGTCGAAAGTGGTCGGAAAGCAGGGAAAGCTCGCGAAGCGCGGCAATCTTGGTGAAGTCACCGGTTTCTGGGCGACGTCGATCGACGCGGTGAACCAGCTCATCGACGACCTGGTGCACCCGACGAGCGAGACGGCCCGCGTGATCGGTGCCGTCGCGCAGGGCGATTTGTCGCAGACGATGGCGCTCGAAGTCGACGGCGAGCCGTTGCAGGGCGAGTTCCTGCGCACCGCGAAGACCGTCAACACGATGGTCGATCAGCTGGGCTCGTTCGCCGCCGAGGTGACGCGCGTCGCGCGCGAGGTGGGCACGGAAGGCAAGCTGGGCGGGCAGGCCAAGGTGAAGGGTGTGGCGGGCACCTGGAAGGACCTCACCGACAGCGTGAATTCGATGGCCGGCAACCTGACGGCGCAGGTGCGCAACATCGCCGACGTGACGACCGCGGTCGCGACGGGCGACCTGTCGAAGAAGATCGCC
>JAICLP010000193.1 GCA_025925475.1 Burkholderiales bacterium
GACCTGCTTCATGCGCTCGAAAATCATCCGCATGGCGCGGAGGATACCAAGTTCGCTGCAGATTGCGAGCGCATCGACGTGCGTGCGCAGCGCCAGCAGCGTGCGCGGCGACAGCGTGGTGCGTAGGCCGTCGGCGATCGTGGTCGTGGCGGGCAGAGGCTGCAGGCTGCCGCTCGCGAAGCTGCGCGCGGCGTCGTCGGCGTTCGCCGGCTCGGCGCCGAATACGCGAACCCCGGGACGAAGCGACTTCGCCGCGATCGCCGTTCCCGACAACACGCCGCCGCCGCCGCACGGCGCGACGACCACGTCGAGGTCGCCGACCGTTTCGAGCAGCTCGACCGCGGCCGTCGCGGCTCCGGCAATCACGCGCGCGTCATCGAACGGATGGATCAGCGTGGCACCCGTTTCGCGCATCAGGTCGTTGCACGCCGCTTCGCGTGCCGGGACGGTGGGCTCGCACAAACGCACGGTCGCGCCGAAGCGACGGACGTTCGCCTGCTTGACGGCGGGCGCGTTCGACGGCATCACGACCCACGCCGGTATCCCGCGTACGCGGGCCGCGTAAGCGAGCGCCGCACCGTGATTGCCGGACGAGTGCGTGACCACTCCTCGTCGCGCGTCCGCATCGTCGAGCGACAGCACGGCGTTGCACGCGCCGCGTGCCTTGAACGCGCCGACCTTCTGCAGATGCTCGCACTTGAAGAAGAGCGAGGCAGCGGCCTCTTCGTCGATTGCGCGGCACGTCATCACCGGCGTGCGGTGGACGTACGGCGCGATTCGCGCCTGCGCGTCGCGGATGCTGGCAAGATTGGGAAGCGCGAGAGGCGTGCTCACGGGTGCAGACCGTTGACCGGCGCTGCCCGCCGCGCCGGACGCCGGGGGCGGCGCTCCGGCGCTCATCGTCAGCTACCCGGCAGCTTCTGCGCGTTCGGGAAGTACATCTCCTTCCACGAATCGGGCTTCACCTTGATCGAGCCGACCTTGTACATGAAGTCGACATACTTCATCGTGTTGTTCGGCGTCGTCGTGTACTTGACCTCGGGATCGTTCAGCATCTTGAGGATGTTCTCGAGGCTGTCCTTGTCCTTCGAGATGCGCAGGTACGTCTCGGCGGCCTTCTTCTTGTCGGCGTTGATCTGGGCCGTCGCATCGTCGAGCGCCGCGACGAACGCCGCGTAGATCTTCGGATTCTCGTCGTGGAACTTCGTCGTCGTCCAGACGACGTTGAACGTCGCCGGTCCCCCGAGCACGTCGTACGAGTTCAGCACGCGGTGCATGCCCTTGTGCTCGAGTTCCTGGTACTGGAACGGCGGCGAGCTCAGGTGCCCGGTGATCTCCGACTTGCCCGACAGCAGCGCCGTCAATCCATCGGGATGCGACATCGAGACCGTCAGGTGATCGAGCTTGTGCTCCTGCCCCGGGCCGAACGCCTTCTCCGCCGCCATCTGCAGCGTGACCGCCTGGATCGACACCTTGACCGCCGGCAGCGCGATCCGGTCCTTGTCGGTGAAATCCTTGATCGTCTTGATGTTCGGGTTGTTGGTGACGAGGTACAGCGGCATCGAGTTGATCGCGCCGACGGCCTTGACGTCGAGATTGCCCCGCGTCTTCGCCCACAGCGTCGTGAACGGCGCGACGCCGCCCGATGCGAACTGCAGGTTGCCCGACAGCAGTGCATCGTTCATCACGGCACCGCTCGCGAACTTCGACCAGTCGACCTTGACGTCGACGCCCGCAGCCTTCGCGTGCTTCGCAATCAGCTTCTGGTCCTCCATGATCATCAGCGGCAGGTAGCTGATGCCGTACTGGCGCGAGACGTGGATCTCGCTCATCTCGGCATGCGCCGCAGGCAGCATCGAAAGCGACAGTGCCGCCGCGACGAGGGTCAGGGCCGACTTCGTCCGCATACGGACGCCAGGTATTGGTCGCATCTCCTCCTCCTCCTTCGTTCTATCGAAACGTCACGCGCTCTCGTAGAGTCGCGTCAGCACGAACTCGCGGTGGCCGAGCGCCTCGGCCGCGGTGAGGCGTCCGTTCGCCGTGCGAAACATCATGTCGAGAAGCGTGTTGCCTGCCTCGTCGAGCGTGATCTCGCGCTGCAACAGCCCCGTCACGTCGACGTCGATGTGCTCGCTCATCGTGCGCACGGTGCGCGGATTCGCGCACAGCTTGATGACGGGCAGGACCGGGTTGCCGATGACGTTGCCCTGGCCCGTGGGAAAGAAGTGGACGACGTAGCCTGCGGCCGCGCAAAGCGTGACCATCTCCGCCGCCGCAGACGAGCTGTCCATGAACCACAGGCCCGGATGCGTCGGCGCTTCTGCCTTGTCGAGCACGCCGTCGACCGTGCACTTGCGGCCGATCTTCTGGATGTTGCCGAGGGCCTTCTCCTCGATCGTCGTCAGGCCGCCGGCGATGTTGCCCTTCGTCGGCTGCGAATCGGACAGATCGCTCGTCTTGTGGCGCTCGATGACGCCCTGGTAGCGGTCGAATATCCGCATGAAGTCGGCGCGCACCTTGTCGTCGCGGCAGCGCGCGGCGACGATCTGCTCTCCGCCGGTCAACTCGGTCGTTTCACCGAACACGAGCGTGCTGCCGGCGGCGTACAGCTTGTCGAACGCATCGCCGACGGTGGGATTCGAGCCGCAGCCCGACGTCGTGTCCGACTCGCCGCACTTCGTCGACACCCACAGGTCGGACAGCGGGGATTCGGTGCGCACCTTCTCGCTCGCCCACTGGACGTACTCCTTGGCGACCTTCGATGCGCGCATGATCGTGCCGTGGTCGCCGTGCAGCTCGATTCCGAAGCCCTGCACCGGCTTGCCCGTCGCCGCGATCCCATCGACGACGCGCTTGGTCCACTGCTCCTCGATGCCGATGACGACGACGGCCGCGACGTTCGGATTGCTCCCGGTGCCGATCAGCGTGCGGAAATGGAGCTCGAGGTCGGCGCCGAACTGCAGGCGGCCGTACGGGTGCGGGATCGCGAGCGTGCCCTTGATGTTGTTGGCGACGGCTTCGCAGGCCGCGTTCGACAGGTCGTCGACGGGCAGGATGATCACGTGGTTGCGCACGCCGACGCGGCCGTTCTCGCGCCGATAACCCTGGAAAGTGGTTTGCATGTGAGGAAGTCCCGAAGAGAGCCGCTAACGCCCGAAGGGTTGAATGCAGGCTCGCCTAAAACGAATCACGTGGGGCTGTGAGCGGTTGAGCGTCGCGCCAATGGTCGCGCGACGCTCCAACAGCTTGCAGGCCCACGCCACCGAAAACGCCGAATGGGAGGCCGAAGCGCCGAAAGCGCATTCACCACCGCTTCGTCTTGATGTTGTGGACGTGCGCATGCTCGCCCTTGCGGATCGGCTGCACGACCTTGCCGATGTCGACGCCGTACTTGATCACGGTGTCGCCCACTTTCATGTCCTTCAGCGCCACCTTGTGGCCGATCGGAATGTCCTGCCGGCATTCGAGCTCGATCGTGCGGTCCTCGTCGAGGATGAGCCCGGTCAGCGGGGCTCCGGCCTTGATGCCCTCGACGACGACGACGGCGACGCTGTCGTCCGGGTCGTGCAATACGCAATGAATCACGGCAGTTCCTAACAGGGTTGGTGCGCCGGGCTCGGGCGCAGGCGGGATGGCCGATCGTAGTAAGACGACGCGTCCAAGTCAACTATATCATTTATATCATTTGCATAATTTTTACGCAGCCCCTAGACTGCGGCGAGACGACGGCCGCGAGCCGGTTGCGCGATCCATTCCCTTCGACGACGCCGACGAGACGATGAACGACACGAACGCGTCCGAGGCGCCGCTCGACGGCCCGCTGTACAAGGGCGTCAAGCGCCGGCTGACCGACGCGCTGACGCGCGGCGAGTGGAAGCCGGGCGCCGCGATCCCCGCCGAGCGGCGGCTCTCCGAGCGTTTCCAGATCAGCGTCGGCACCGTGCGCAAGGCGATCGACGAGCTCGTCGCCGAGAACATCCTCATTCGACAACAGGGACGCGGGACGTTCGTCGCGAGCCACAACCGCGAGCGCGAGCTCTTCCATTTCCTGCACGTCGTCCCCGAGGATGGCACGAAGCAATATCCCGACGTGCAGCTGCAGTCGTTCGCGCGCGGCAAGGCCGGCCGGCGCACCGCCGAGGCGCTCCGCATTGCGCCGGGCGATGGCGTCTACCGGATCCGCAACGTACTGCGCCTCGACGCCGTCCCGGTCATCGTCGACGACATCGCCCTTCCCGCGCAGCGCTTCGCCGGCTTGACCGAGCGGCAGTTCCGCGAGCGGCGCTCGACGATCTACAACCTCTACCAGGAAGCGTTCGGCATCTCGGTCGTGACGGCGCGCGAGCGCGTTCGCGCCCTGCCCGCCGATGAATCGGTCGCCGCGCTGCTCGGCATCGACACCGGCGCCGCGCTGCTTTCGATCCGCCGCATCGCGCTCACCTACCGCGAGCTGCCCGTCGAATACCGCGTGTCGCTCGTGAACACGGTGCATCACGAATACTGGGCGGAAATCGGCGGCTAGAAGTCCCGACTTTTCGCTACGTTTTCCGTGTTCAAGCGCTGAAAACCCGCAGCATGAGCCGACGGATTCTCTTCGCCGTCCACGACTGGGGCCTCGGCCACGCGACGCGAAGCCTCGTGCTGATCCGTGCGCTCGTGCAGCGCGGCGACGCCGTGACGATCCTGATGGCCGAAAGCCCGGGCCTCGCACTGTTGCGCGCCGAGCTTGGCGATGCGTGCGAGTTCCATCCGTACGAGGACATCCCGAAGCCGTTCAGCCGTTACCCCGCCGTCTTCTATTTCCGGATGAGTTGCTCGGTGCCGCAAATCTGGCTGCGCTTCGCGCTCGAGCAGCGACTGACCGAGCGCCTGGTGCGCGAGCGACGCCTCGACGCCGTCGTCTCCGACAGCCGGCTCGGCGTCTGGTCGCGCGAGGCGCCGAGCTACTGCATCTTTCATTCGCTGCGCCAGATCATTCCCGGGCGGCCGCGGCGGCTCGAGCGCACCGTCGAGCGCGCACAGCGGTACGCGCTTCGCGGTTATCGCGCGATCCTCGTGCCCGACGCCGAGGGCGACGACGCGCTCGCCGGCGATCTCGCGCACGATCTCGACCTCGACTGGAACGGCAAGCTCGTCTATCTCGGGCCGCTGTCGGAGCTCGCGCCGAACGGCGGCGACGAGGATATCGACTACTTCTTCTCGATCTCGGGCGTCGAGCCGCATCACACGATGCTGGCCGAACGCGTGCTCGCGGCGCTGCCGTCGCTTCGCGGGCGCAGCGTCGTCGCGCTGGGCCGCCCCGGTGCGGCAACCGACGTGCGCACGATCGGCGGCGCGACGGTCCACGGCTACCTCGATCGTCGCGCGCAGGGCGAAATGCTCGCACGGGCGCGGGTGATCGTCGGCCGCTCGGGATACACGACGTTGATGGAAGGTGCGGGATTCGGCAAGCGCGCCCTCTTCATTCCGACGCCCGGGCAGAGCGAGCAGGAGTACCTCGCGCAGTTCCACCGCGAGCGCGGGCGCGTCTACAGCACCGTGCAGTCGGCGCTCGACATTGCGCGCGATCTCGGGCGAGCCGAAGCGGCTGCGGGATTGCCGCGTCTGCGCATCGATACGGCGGTTCCGCGGTTTCTGTCGTTGCTGCAGTAGCACGCGCGTCAAGAGCCGCACCGAGCGCGAGTTTCGCCGCCGTGGGGCAGCGATCGGTCACGTGCGCCACAGCAGCACGACGATCGGCAGATTGCAAAGCCACATCGCGCCCGTCCATACGACGCGAAACGCGAGCATCAGCGTGAGGCCTTCCGCGTAGTCGATGCCGAACGCGGTATGCGCCGCGCTCATGCCGAGCACCTCGACGCTGCCGATCTGGCTGATCAGCCCGCCGGTCAGGAACACGACGGCGAGCGCGAACGCATACGTCGTCGCCGCCATCAGGAATCCGAACCGCTCGAGCCCGACGTGCTGGCCGACGATCATGAACGCGAGCGCGAGCGCGGTCAGATAGCCGAGTGCGACGACGAGGTTGACGCCGAGCACGTGCAGGTGCGTGAGGCGCTTCAAACCGGACAGCAGGTCGATGAGCGCGACGAGCGCGCGATGCACGAGCGGCCGCCGAAAGCGCGTCGCGAGCCGTCGCGCCGACGGCTCGAAATGCAGCACGAACGCCATCAGCGCGCAGAGTCCGACGACGGCGACAACGGCCGCGGGCCGCACCGCAGGCCAGCCGTGAATCCCGACGACCGCGAGCAGCAGCAGGACGACACCGATCTCGACGAGCAGCATCACGACGGTCGCCGCCGCCGTTTCGCCGAAATGCGCGCGCCCGGTCCGCGCGAGCACCCAGTTCTGCGCGAAAAGCCCGAACGGCAGCGTGAGCGCGAGCTCGCCGACGGCGAAC
>JAICLP010000330.1 GCA_025925475.1 Burkholderiales bacterium
AGATCCTCGAGAAGCATGGCGTCGAAAACGGTGCCGTGAAGTCGGCGACGATCAACGGCGGCGCGAACGCGAAGATCTAGCCGGACCGCAACGCCGTCGACCGCAAACCGCTTGCCGGTCCGCTTTCCGCATGACGCGCGTCGTCCCGCTTCCGCGCCCCGGGTTGTGGCTCGGCAGCGCCGTCGTCGTGGTCTTCGCGGCACTCGTTGCGCTGTCTGTGTTTCGCAATCCGAACATCAGGCACGGCGTCATCGCGCAATACCAGTTCGCGCCGGCGATCCTGCGCGGCCTCGAGTTGACGGTCGTGCTGGCGGTGCTGGCGGCGGCGATCGGCCTCGTGCTCGGCGTCGTGCTGGCCGTGATGCGCATCTCGCCGTCGGCGATCCTGCGCGTTGCGAGCGCCGGCTACACCTGGCTCGTTCGCGGCACGCCGCTGCTCGTGCAGATCCTGATCTGGGGCAATCTCGCGCTGCTGTTCGAATACCTGGGCCCGTTTCGCACGAACGACGTGATGACGCCGTTCGTCGCGTCTGTGATCGCGCTCGGCCTGAACGAAGCGGCGTACATGGCGGAAATCGTTCGCGCCGGAATTCTCGCCGTCGACCGCGGCCAAGTCGATGCATCGCTTGCGCTCGGGATGACGCGCGGGCTCGCGATGCGCAGGATCATCCTGCCGCAGGCGCTGCGCGTGATCGTGCCGCCCGCCGGCAACCAGTTCATCTCGCTTCTGAAGGCGACGTCGCTCGTCTCGGTGATCGCCGGCGGCGATCTGTTGACTGCAGCGGAGAACATCGCATCGGCCAACCTGCATACGATCGAGCTGATGCTCGTCGCGACGTTCTGGTACCTCGTGCTGACGACGATCACGAGCATCGCGCAGCATGTCGCCGAGCGGCGCCTCGGCCGCGCCCATGCCAGCGCGCATGGCGGACGCTGAACGGCGCGACGCCGGCGCGATGGTTCGCGCACAGGGCGTGCGCAAGCGCTTCCGTCGCACCGAGGTGCTCAAAGGCATCGACCTCGACGTCGCGGCCGGCGAGGTGCTGTGCCTGATCGGCCCGTCGGGATCGGGCAAGAGCACGTTCCTGCGCTGCGTCAACCATCTCGAGCAGATCGACGGCGGCCGCCTCTATGTCGGCGGCGAACTGGTCGGCTACCGCGAGCAGGGCGACGTGCTCTACGAGATGCACGAGCGCGACGTGTGCCGGCAACGCGCGGCGATCGGCATGGTGTTCCAGCGCTTCAACCTGTTCCCGCACATGACGGCCCTCGCGAACATCGTCGAAGCGCCGATCCGCGTGCGCCGCGAGCCGAAGCGCGAGGCACTCGATCGCGCCGCGGCGCTGCTCGCCCGCGTCGGTCTCGCGCACAAGGCGAACGCCTATCCTTCCGAACTGTCCGGAGGCCAGCAGCAGCGCGTCGCGATTGCGCGAGCGCTTGCGATGCAGCCGAAGCTCATGTTGTTCGACGAGCCGACGTCGGCGCTCGACCCCGAGCTCGTCGGCGAAGTGCTGGCCGTCATGCGCACGCTGGCGGACGACGGCATGACGATGATCGTGGTCACGCACGAAATGGCGTTCGCCCGCGAGGCCGGGCATCGGATCGCGTTCATGGACGACGGCGTCATCGTCGAATCGGGTCCCCCACGCGAACTGTTGTCCGAACCCGCCCACGAACGCACGCGCGCATTTTTGTCGCGGCTGCTCGCGCAGCCCGCACGTTGATCCGATGTCGACCAAACTCGTCCTGCTCGGCACCGGCGGCGGCCCGATGCCCAAAGTCACGCGATCGGCGCCCGCCAACGCGCTCGTCGTCGACGGTGCGACGTACATCATCGATTGCGGCAACGGCGTCGCGCGGCAGATGGCCCGTGCGCGACTGCCGTTCCGGTCGCTTCGCGCCGTCTTCGTCACCCACCATCATTCGGATCACAACGCCGATTTCGGGAACCTGTTCCTGCTGTTGTGGGCCGGCGGCCTCGACCAGCCGGTCGATGCGTTCGGGCCGCCGCCGCTTCGTACGATGACCGACCAGTTCCTCGCGCTCAATGCGTACGACATCGGCACGCGCATCGCAGACGAAGGCCGGCCTCCGCTGGCGCCGCTCATCCGCGCTCACGACGTCGATGCGCCGGGCGAGGTCTACCGCGACGAGCGCGTGCGCGTGACCTGCGCGCTGGTCGAGCATCCGCCCGTCGTACCGGCCTTTGCGTTCCGGTTCGACACGCCCGATCGCTCGATCGTGTTCTCCGGCGATACCGCCCCGTGCGAGGCTCTCGTCGAGCTCGCGCGCGATGCCGACGTGCTCGTCCACGAAGTGCTGCACGAGCCGTCGCTCGACGCGATCTGCGCGAACCTCCCGAACGCCACGCGGCTGCGACGCCACCTGCTCGACAGCCACACGACGCACGACCAGGTCGGCGTCGTCGCGCGCGACGCGGGCGTCAAGGTCCTCGTGCTGAACCATTTCGTGCCTGCCGACACCGTAAGGGCCGAAACCTGGCGCGATGCGGCCGCTCGTCACTTCGCCGGCCGGATCGTCGTTGGCGAAGACCTTATCGAGCTCTGAAGCGCTGTAGACTGGCGCCCACCTTACCGACGTTCCGGGGGAGTTTGATGCCCGGCAGGACCCCGAAGGCCGCAACACCCAGGGTGCGCGCCGCGAAGAAGCGTGCGGCGAACTCGACGCTGAAGAAGCGCAGCGCCAGCCAGGCGAGCGCGAAGCGGAAGCCGGCGCCCAAAGCGAAGACGGTGAAGCGCGCGACGACGACAAAGCGTGCACCGACGGCGAAGCGCGCGCCCACGGCGAAACCCCCATCAACTGCGAAGCGCGGCACGCCCGTCGCGCGTACCCGAGCCCTCGCGCTCAAGACGCCGTCGACGCGCGAGCTCCTGACCGTGCGCGAGACCGAGCTCGGCCTGATCAAGACGATTCAGCGCGGCGTCGCATCGAAGCTCGATTTCGGCGCGATCGTCGAGCGGGTCGGCGACCAGCTGTCCGCGCTCTTCCAGACGCAGGACCTCGGGATCTCGTGGTTCGACGAGCGCTCGAACCTCGTGTACTTCCTCTATGCGCTCGAGCATGGCGAGCGCCTGCAGATCTTGCCACGCCCGCCCGCGCAAGAGGGGGTCTATGCAACGCTGCGGCGTACGTTGGCGCCGCTCCTTCTGAAGACGAAGCGGGATTACGACCGGTTCTCGATGACGGCGATGCCCGGCACGGACGCCAGCAAGTCCGCGCTCTTCGTCCCCGTCCTGGTCGGCGAGCGCTTTCTCGGCGACATCAGCATCGAGAACTACGAGCGCGAGAACGCGTTCGACCTGGACGACGTGCAGCTCGTCACGAGCGTTGCGACGTCGCTTGGCGTGGCGCTCGACGCCGCGCACCTTTTCGACGAGACGCAGCGGCTGCTCAAGGAAACCGAGCAGCGCAACGCCGAGCTCGCCGTCATCAACAGCATCCAGCAGGGCGTTGCGGCCAAGCTCGACTTCCAGGCGATCGTCGACCTCGTCGGCGACAAGCTGCGGCAGGTGTTTCGCGTCGACGACATCGGCATTCGCTGGTTCGACCATGCGAACCGCCTCGTGCACTACCTCTA
>JAICLP010000257.1 GCA_025925475.1 Burkholderiales bacterium
AAGCCACTGTGCTGGATTCGGGCTCAGCCTACATCGCGTACGAACTGGCGAGCCGTTACTGGCGCCAGGGAATCGGCAGCAGTGCAGTCGCTGCGATGATGTCGGAGCTACAGACCAACCACGCGGTCCGCCTGTACGTCGCCGTCCGTCAAAGCTCGAAACTTCAGATCCGTCGCCCTTCTTCGGAAGCTCGGATTCCAAACAGAAACCGAAGCTCAGGCCTCGGAGTTTGGAGCGGAGCCTGACGAACTCGTCATGGTCAAGCCGGCCGTCGCCACCACGAGTGCGACCTGATCCTGGGCGCCGCCGGACGCGCCGGCACATGCCTTCGTTCTTGTCACGAACGCCTCGGCGCTGCGACTGGCTTCAACGGCAGCCCCGTGCCGAGTCCGTGTTAGAAGTCCATCGGCAGGTCAGCTGAGCGGAGTTTCGCCGGATCTTTGTCCGAAAAGACGACACTCGTACTACGATGACGAAGCCAGCCTCGGCATGCACAGCAACGACGAGCATCGGCCCTCTCGACGCGTTCTGCTGCTTGGCATCGCGCAGTCGGAGCTTAAGCATCGCATCCCATTCTCCAAACGATGACGCATCGAACAGCTTCCTGCAGTTGCGGCCAGCTTCAGGCTCACGTCATGGCCGATCCAATTCGGATCTCTGTCTGTCACTGCCTCGCTTGCCAGCGGCGGACCGGAAACGTTTTCGGCGCGCAGGCTCGCTTCCCCGCGGAGTCGGTCACGGTCACGGGGGCCAGCAAGGAGTTCGTCCGTGTCGGAGACGAAGGCACACGAAGCACCTTCCGGTTTTGTCCCCAGTGCGGATCCACGGTGTACTGGACGTCCGAAGGCCTCGAAGGTTCGGTCGCTGTACCGGTTGGTGCGTTCGCCGACCCGCGCTTTCCAGGTCCCAAGGTCTCGGTCTACGAGGAGCGCATGCATGGCTGGGTGTCGATGCCTGCAGGCATCGAGCACATAGCATAGGAAGACGGAAAGCCCTCGCGCATGCTCTGACCTTGCTTTCAAGGAACGTGCGGGACATTCTTCCTGCTCGTTAGCATCTCGTCGGCGCCGTTCATTCCAACTTCACGCACGCCAGTCATGAGCGAACGCCGAACACCCTGGGAAAATCGCATGGCTGCCCTATGGAGTGCGATCGACGACTATGACCCGGACGCTTTTGTCGCTCAGGTCGAACTGCTCGCGGCAGAGTTGCCGCCCGGAAGCGCCCTCGGACTCTTCGAACGAGCTTCGGCGCACGATTCCACGGGCCATCCCGACGTCGCCGTTCCACTTTACCGGGCTGCACTCAATGCGGGCCTCACCGGTATTCGCCGTCGCGAGGCGACCATTCAATTGGCCAGTTCGCTGCGAAATCTGGGACACGCCTCCGAGGCGGCCGATCTGCTTTCGGGCGAGCTTCACGCCACATCGGACGATCTTGACGGCGCAGTCCGCGCCTTCCTGGCGCTCGCACTCGTCGATCTCGGTCGTGAGCGCGAGGCCGTCGCCGCTAGCCTGACCGCGCTTTCCAGGTACTTGCCTCGATACAACCGGTCTCTCGCTCGATATGCAGACGAGCTGCTCGACGAATCCTAAGCGGCATCGTCCCACCGACCATCGAAATGGCGGCTTCTCGCACCTGCCCATTCGCGCGTCGCGGCTCGAACTTCGACCGTTGCAGGAAACGGATGTCGCAGCGCTCTTTCGATTCACTCCGATCCAAAAGCCATGCGGTACTGGGACGCATCGATTTGGAAGAGCGACGAGCGCGGACGCGGTCGCTCGCGATCTTGCGCTGACGACCCGGGATTATCTGCGCCTCGGAATCGAACACGTCGCCCATGCAAGATTGATCGGAACCTGCGCGCTCTGGCGCATCAACGCTCAGAATCGCCGCGCGGAGATCGGCTATATCGTGGATTCCCGAGCCTGGGGGCATGGCTACATGCACGAAGCCTAGTCCGCACTTCTCGACTACGCGTTTACCGAACTGGATTTAAACCGCATCGAAGCCGACACCGATCCTTGGAATGAACGTTCGGCACGCCTCCTCGACCGCCTGCGGTTCTCGAAAGAAGGGCTCTTTCGCGAACGCTGTATCGTCGATGGCGAGATTGCCGACGCGGCGATGTATGGCCTGCTCCGACGTGAATGGCACCAACATCGACAGCAGCCGATCCCACGAGGATGACTGGCTCGCACACCGTCTCACGAACGATGCCCGCTCCATTGCGGCCATACCACGGCACTCGCGCACGACTCTCGCGTGGAACGGTTGCGGGTCACGGACGAGGTCACGGAGTGGACTCTTTATCGCGTACTCGCGCCGGCCTGCAGCCTGGCGATCTCATCACGCCCGGTCACGTCTCCAACTACGGCAAGAAGAAGAAGGCGGCGTATAACGGCCGGTAATAAAGAGAGACGAAGTCGGTGGAATCAAGCGAGCTTGCCGCTGAATGGGCCGTGCCACCTACTCCTCGAAGCGACTCGTGGCATCCCGATCGCGCTCGTAGCGTCGCGTGAGCGGGAACGGCGGCAACCACGATTCGCGACACACGATCCAGCTTTCGTAAGTTGGCGTCAATTGGTCGGGCGCATCCAGCGTACCCAGATTGACTTCGATTTCATCTCCGGTGCAGCCAAAGATGGACGAGCCGCAGCGCGGACAGAAAAACCGTCCGGCGTACTCGTGCGTTTCGCCATCGACGGTCACCGCGTCCCGAGGGAACACGGCGGACGCGTGAAAAAGGGCGCCATGATGCTTCCGGCAGTCGAGACAGTGACAAATGCCAACCCGGTATGGCAGCCCCGAAGCGACAACTCTGACGTTGCCGCACAGGCAACCGCCCGTGAATCGATCCATCTGCATCTCCTTCGAAATCAAGCGGGCGGAACGTTTGCAACGAACAGCCGCGCCATTGCTACCATCCTCTGCCGGCATGGCCCGTCGTTCCGGGGACCGCTCCGCCCCGACGCCCGGCGGATATGCGGCGGAGCACCGAGGACGCGAACGCGAAGCGAAAACCGATGGTCTGATGCTTCGGTCTTTGACACGACCGTCCGCCGCAGCGTCTGCTCCGCGCCGTCGAATCGCTGATGCGGCGGTGGGCGTCGAAGCGCGACGGCGGAGGCGGGACCGATCCATCAATTGTTCGAGCCGGAGGATAGCAATGGGACGGCTTCCCATCGATGACCAACGCGGAACTCGCTGGGCGGTCGCGATCGCGCGCAGCATCAGCGCAGCGGTCTACTGCCATCTCGCGCTCGACTTCGTCAACCTGAAGAGCGGACGGGCACATCGGCTCGTGATGGAGGGCCTAGGTGCCGGGGTGCAACCGAGTTGGGTCAAAAGTTCATCCCGTTCTCCGGTTCGGCTCTCATGTCCGGCTACAAGTATCTGACGACCTCGAAGGCCGTGAACTTCGACAGCTTCAACGGCAAGGGCACGCATTTCCGCAGCGAATCGGCGCTCGTCTATTCCTCGAACTACGTGGTGATCTACGGCAAATCACCCAGCAGGACGACTGCCTGGTGATGCGAATTCCGGGTGACATGCTGTTCGACTTCGACAAGGCCGAGTTGAAGGGTGCGGCGCAGGCTGCACTCGACGGCACGACACCGGTGCTGAAGACCTATCCATTGCGCAAGATCTATGTGAACGGTCACTACCGACAGCATCGGCTCCGAAAGCTACAACATGGACCTTTCGCTCAGGCGAGCAAAGGCCGTTGTGGACTGGTATGTCTCGAAGGGCTATCTGCCGCGGGCCAAGGTCGAGCCGTGGGCACACGGCGCGGCCGATCCGGTGGCCCCGAACAGCATCGGCGGGCGTGACAATCCCGCGGGACGTGCGGAGAACCGGCGCGTCGAATTGTGGCTGCTGAAGCAGTGAGGGTCAGCAGCGGCGCGTAAGCGCAGCAGGCGCGCAAGCTCGGTTTGCAGACGCAGTGGGGACCGCTGGCAGTTAGGCGGTCACCAAGGCACAATGCGTCCCGCGCGCTGCCAACGAACAGCGCGATCTCGTCCTTCGTGGCAGTTCGATCGGCAACGCGAGGAACCATGGCCGTCGTATACGGGTACCTGTTTCCGGCGATGTGGCTGACGTGGCTGGGCTACTGGATGGCCGCTGCTCGCAACGTCAAGGCGACTGCACGGAGCGAGTCTCATGTGTCGCGGCTACTGCACCTCGTACCTCTGGCCATTGCGGCGGCTTTGCTCGCGCCGCCCCGCATGTCTATCCCGGTGCTCGGCGAGCGGTTCTTGCCCGTTGGTCCGTGGCCCTTCTGGCTCGGTGCAGCGCTTACGCTGGCGGGTCTGCTGTTTGCCGTCTGGGCGCGAGTCCATCTCGGTGAGAACTGGAGTGGCACGGTCACGATCAAGCAGAACCACGAGTTGATCACCAGCGGCCCGTACCGATTCGTGCGCCATCCGATCTACTCGGGGTTGCTCCTCGCCTTCATGGGCTCGGCGCTCGCGCGCGCTGAGTGGCGGGGTGCATTGGCGGTCGTCCTCGTGTTTTGGGCGCTGTGGCGCAAGCTTCGCATCGAGGAGCAGCGGATGCGCGAGCAGTTCGGTCCCGCGTACGAGCAATACGCCAAGCGCACGCCCGCTCTCATTCCGTTCATTCTTTGAGACACGCAGGCTCTTGCGAATTGCGCTTGCTGGCCGACGCCATTGCAACGGAACCACGCGAGGCGCTTCGATATGACAAGTTGCCTTTCACCGCCCGCCTCCTTATGAACGTGCCGCAATTGAAGCAGTTTTGCCGGGCCTTTCCGCAGGCAACGGAAACGCTGCATAAGGAGCCGTACAACTTCCTCGTCTATGCCATCAACGGCAGGAAGTTCGCGTATTTCAAGACCAGCCAACCGGAGCGATGGCGCTTCAGCGTGCGTGTCACTCCCGAGCGGTTCATCGAGCTCACTGACGT
>JAICLP010000413.1 GCA_025925475.1 Burkholderiales bacterium
CCGAACAGCGCGCCCCAGTACATGCTGGTGAGCAGGATGATCGCCGCGACCGGATTCATTCCGAACGTCAGCGGCAGCAGCAGCGTGACGCCGTTCGGCGCGCCGAGGCCGGGCAGCACGCCGACCAGAATGCCGAGCAGCACGCCGACGATCATCAACAGCACGTGATAGCCGGAGAGCGCGACGGTGAAGCCGTGCAGCAGCGATTCGACGTTCGCCATCAGTGCAGACCGAGGAACGCCTCGAGCGGCCCCTTGAGCAGCGGCACCTTGAACCACGCTTCGAGCACGAGAAAGAAGAACACCGACGTGCCGACGCCGACCGCGAGGCACGAAGCGATCCGGTATTTGCCCTGTATGCGCATCACGCCGGCGAGATAGATCGCGGTGGCGACGTAGAAGCCGAGCGTCAGCGACAGCGCAACGAAGCCGAGCAGCGGCAGCCCGAACGCAGCGATGCGTCGCGCCTGCTCGGCGCTGACGAACACGACGCCATGCTGCCGCTTGCGCAACGCGACGAACAGATTGCCGGCGCTCGCGGCAACGACGAGCAGGCCCACATAGAACGGGAACGTGCCGGGCTGGGGGCCGCCTTCGTTCCAGCCGGTGCCGTATTCGCGCGCGCCGAGCACGACCGCCGCGCCGAGGCCGAGCGTGACGAGTGCCGTGACGACCTCGGCCGCGAAGCGCGTCACACCGATGCCCTGCGTCTGCCTGGAATCGGGGCGCGCAGCACGATTGTCAGCCGGATTAGTGGACGAGCCACCCTTCCTGCTCGAACACCTTGCGCGCTTTCTGCTCGTCGCTTTGGATGAAGCTCGAGAACGCCGCGCCGGTCAAGAAGCGATCGGTTTGCGCCGAGCGCTCGATGTAGGTCTTCCACTCGGGCGTCGCGCGGACCTTCTCGAGCACGCCGACGTAGTACGCGACCGCTTCGGCGGGCGCGCCCTTCGGCAGCCAGACCGTGCGCGGCTGCTGATACTGCTCGATCGGGATGCCCGATTCGGCGCACGTCGGAATGTCCGACCAGCTCATCGTCTCCGTGACCTTCGGCCCCGGCGCGAGGCGCTTCGGACTGAACACGCAAAGCGGCGTCACGAGGCCGCCCTTCCATTGCCCGACGCTCTCGCTCGGGTTGTTCGTGTTCGAATCGATATGGCCACCGGCGAGTTGCACCGCCGCTTCGCCGCCGCTCTTGAACGGCACGTAGAGGAACCTGGTGCCGGTTGCATTCGAGATCTCCATCGTCAGCGTCTGGTCGGTGTCCTTCGACTGGCTGCCGCCCATCTTGAACGTGCCCGGCTTCGCCTTCACCGCGTCGATGTAGGCCTTTGCAGTCTTGTACTCGGATTTGCCGTTCACCCACAGGATGAACTCGTCGACGGCCATCGACGCGACCGGCGTGAAATCCTCGCCTTTCCACGACAGCTTCGCAATCAGCGGCAGCAAATATTCGTTGTTCGTGGCGAACGTGATCTTGTACGCATCGCCGGCCGGCGACTTGCCGTACTGGAAGCCTTCGGCGCCGCTGCCGCCGCCCTTGTTCAGCACGACGATCGGCTGGTCGATCAGCTTGTACTTCGTCACGATCGACTGGATCGTGCGCGCGAAGTTGTCGGTGCCGCCGCCGGGGCCTGCGGTCACGATGAATTCGATCGGCTGCGACGGCTTCCAGTCCGCCGCGCTCGCGCTGTCGAACGGCAGCGACAACGCACCGGTGACGACGGTCGCGATCGCCGCAAGCTTCCACGCCTTCTGCATTTCGGTTCCTCCTCGGGTGATTGAACGTCGGTTCAGCCTGCGCTGCGCGCCGTCTGGCGCGCCGCGCCCATGCGTGCGCCGAGCAGCAACGCCGCGCGCGTCGCGCCCACGTTGGCCACGCCTTTGCCGACGATGTCGTAGGCGGTGCCGTGCGCGGGCGTCACGATCGGAAACGGGAAGCCGCCCATCAGCGTGACGCCGCGATCGAAGCCCATCAGCTTCATCGCGATCTGTCCCTGGTCGTGATACATCGTCACGACGGCGTCGTAATTGCCGCCCCGCGCGCGAACGAACACGGTATCCGAGGGAAACGGACCGTCGGCACGAATGCCCTCCCGCTTCGCGCCCTCGATGGCCGGCGCGATCACGTCGATTTCCTCGCGCCCGAAATTGCCGCCATCACCCGCATGCGGATTGGGTTACAGCCAGCCGGGCGCGAGCGCGAACACCCTTGACGCGCGCGGCGAGCTCGCGCGGATCGAACGGCTTCGGCACGTAGTCGTCGGCACCCATC
>JAICLP010000336.1 GCA_025925475.1 Burkholderiales bacterium
AGGTCGAACGCCTGCTCGAAGATCGGCAGATGCTCGCGCCGCGAGACGAGCACCGCAGCGAGCGCCTCACGAAAATCCGAGCGATTCGCAAGGCCCACCGCCTCGACGGCGGCCAGCGCGTCGATGACTTTCGCCGGCCCCACGGGAAGGCCTGCGGCGCGCAGCACGCGGACGAAATGCAGCACGTTGTCGCTGATGTGCCCGCTCACTGGACAACCTCCCCCGAGATTGCCCGCGTCGCGTGCAACCTCCCCCTCCATGGGAGGAGACGAGCGCCTCGGGGCGGTCCTTCGGCGCTCACGCGGTTTCCGCCTTCGCTTCCCGCACCAGTCGCGCGGCAACGTCCGGCGTGATCGCCGTGACGTCGTCCTGGTACTTGAGCAGCGCGCCGAGCGTGTCGGCCACCGTCTGCGGATCGAGCGTCACCCGGTCGAGCGCGACGAGCGCTTCGGCCCAGTCGAGGGTCTCGGCGATGCCCGGCGCCTTGAAGAGATCCAGCGTGCGCAGCTTCTGCGTGAACGCGACGACTTCGCGCGCGAGCGATTGCGAGGCGGCCGGGCATTTGCGCGACACGATCGCGAGCTCGCGCGTGGCATCCGGATAGTCGACCCAGTGATAGAGGCAGCGTCGCTTGATCGCGTCGTGGATTTCGCGCGTGCGATTCGACGTGATGACGACGACGGGCGGCGTTTGCGCGCGAATGGTGCCGAGCTCGGGGATCGTCACTTGATAATCCGACAACACTTCGAGCAGGTACGCCTCGAACGGCTCGTCGGTGCGGTCGAGCTCGTCGATCAGCAACACGGGCGGCACACCGTCGTCGGGCGACAGCGCCTGCAGCAGCGGCCGGCGCAGCAGGAAGCGCGTCGTGAAGATGTCGTGCGCGAGCTCGCTGCGCTCGATGCTGCCGGCCGCTTCGGCCAGCCGGATCTCGATCATCTGCCGCGGATAGTTCCACTCGTAGACCGCCGCCGCGGTATCGAGGCCTTCGTAGCATTGCAGCCGCACGAGGGGACGCGACAAGCCAGCGGCAAGCACCTTCGCAATCTCGGTCTTGCCGACGCCCGCCTCGCCTTCGAGGAACAGCGGCCGTTGCAAGCTGAGTGCAAGGAACACCGCGGTCGCCAGCCGGCGCTCGGCGACGTAGTCGTGCGCTTCGAGCAACGCGAGCGCCGCGTCGACGTCACGAGGCAATTGCACGTCGGTGGCCGTTCGAGGCGATTCAAGTGGATCGGCGGGCATCCACCGATTTTACGGCACGTGCTCGGGCGCGCACCCGCAACGGCGCGGCGAGCTATGACATCGCGCTATCGATCACCACTTGCCGGTGAGGCCCACCACCCAGCGCATCGATCCATCGACGCCGCGCATCGGGCGCACCATCGGACCGACGACACCCGTGTTGCCGAAGGCGCCGTAGAGCCCGGGGACGAGGCTCGGCCCGAGGTCCCAGTAGCCGTGCGCAAGCGCGCGATTCCAGTCGTAGCTGCCGGGGCCCATGACGAATCCCTGCGTATCGAGGTGGGCGTCGCAATCCTTCCCGGAGTCGGAAATCTCGAGATGGAGCGCCGGACCCGCGCCGATCTGGCGATAGCTCGCTCCACTCGCCTGTGCGGACATGAAGCGCCCCTGCGCGGTGCCCGGATCGTCGAGCGCAAGCGCCCGTTTGCGAAATTCCGCCATCGTGCGCAAGCGTCCCGGTGTCCTCGAATCGAATTTGAAGCCGATCGGCCGCGGACGCGCATAGACGCCGACCAGCCGGACGATGAAGTCGCCGAGCGGAATGCCGATCTTCTCGAACGCGACACGCACGTCCCAGTACTCGGGACGATGCTCGATCCCGTCACCGGTGAAATAGTAGGGCTCGCTTTCGATCATCGGGCGCGGTCAGGGAAGACGCGACTCAGCCTGCTCGGCAAAGCGCCGGCTCATGCCATCGCCGCAACCGCGCGCGACGCCATCACCGAGATCAAATGCGCACGATACTCGGCAGAGCCGTGCAGGTCGCTGTTGAGCCCGTTCGCGCCGACCGTCACGCCCTTCGCTGTGCCAGGCGTGAAGCTTTGCGCCAGCGCATTCTCGATCGCCGTCGCGCGGAAGACCGACGGCGCGGCGCCGGTGACGGCAACGCGGACGTCGCCATTGGCCGACCGCGACACGAACACGCCGACGAGCGCGAAGCGTGACGCAGGGTTCGGAAACTTCGCGTACGCGGCGCGTTCCAGGACCGGGAAGTCGACAGCGGTGATGATTTCGTCGGGGCCGAGCGCGGTTTCGAACATGCCCTTGAAGAACTCGTCGGCGGCGATCGCCCGCTGATTCGTGCGCACGGTGGCGCCGGTGCCGAGCACGGCCGCGGGCCAGTCGGCTGCCGGATCGTTGTTCGCGAGCGAGCCGCCGAGCGTGCCCATGTTGCGTACCTGCCGATCGCCGATGCCTTCCGCCAATTGCGACAGCGCCGGCATCGAGGCCTTGACGACATCCGATGATGCGATCTCCGCATGCCGCGTCATCGCGCCGACGACAAGGCGCTCGCCGTCCCTGCGGATGCCCCTGAGATCGGCGATGCCCGAAAGGTCGACGAGCGTGCCGGGCTGCGACAGGCGCAGCTTCATCGCGGCGATCAGGCTCTGCCCGCCGGCGAGCGGACGCCCACCGGTCGATGCGAGCATGGCCGCCGCGTCGGCGAGCGACTTCGGTTGCTGATAATCGACTGCGTACATGACCTGTCCTCCCTACGCGCGGCCGTGCGCGGCGCGGATCGCGCGCCAGACGCGATGCGGCGAGGCCGGCATGTCGAGATGCGTGACGCCGACCGGCGCGAGCGCATCCATCACCGCGTTCATCATCGCGGCCGGCGCACCGATCGCGCCCGCTTCGCCGCAACCCTTGGCACCGAGCGGATTGTGCGTGCACGGCGTGACCTTCGTGCCGACCGTGAACGATGGGACGTCGTCGGCGCGCGGCAGCGCGTAATCCATCAGGCTGCCGGTCAACAGCTGACCGCTGTCGGCGTCGTAGACGCACTGCTCGAGCAACGCCTGGCCGAGACCCTGCGCGACGCCGCCGTGCACCTGGCCTTCGACGATCATCGGATTGATGATGTTGCCGAAGTCGTCGCAGGCGGTGAACGCGACGACGTCGACGACGCCGGTGTCGGGATCGATCTCGACTTCGCAGATGTGCGTGCCGGCCGGATACGTGAAATTCGTCGGATCGTAGAACGCCGTCTCGTCGAGCCCGGGCTCGAGCGTTGCGAGCGGATAGTTGTGCGGCACGTAGGCGGTCAGCGCGATCTCGCCGAACGTCTTGCTGCGGTCGGTGCCCGCGACAGTGAACTTGCCGTCCTTGAACTCGATGTCGGCTTCCGCTGCTTCGAGCAGATGTGCGGCGATCTTGCGGCCCTTGGCGACAATCTTGTCGAGCGCCTTCACGATCGCGGTGCCGCCGACGGCG
>JAICLP010000221.1 GCA_025925475.1 Burkholderiales bacterium
CACGCCACGAGCCGCCTTGCGACCGCGTGCAGAATCAGATCCATCGCGAGCGCGATGAGACCGATGCAGATGATGCCGACGTAGATGATGTCGAGCTGGAAGAACGACGACGCGTTCTGGATGAGCGCACCCAGGCCCTGCTGGGCCGCGATGAGTTCGGATGCGACGAGGGTCGCCCACGCGACGCCGAGTGCGACGCGCAGCGCGGTCAGCAGGTGCGGCACCGTGAGCGGCACGATCACCTTGCGGAAGATCTCCGCGTCGGTGGCGCCGAGCGTCTTCGACACCCGCACATAGATCGGGCTGATCTGCGCGATGCCCTCGTACATCACGATGACGCCGGCGAAGAACGACGCGTAGAACAGCACGACGATCTTCGCGACCTCGCCGATGCCGAAGTAGACGATCACGAGCGGGATCAGCGCGATCGGCGGCAGCGCGCGGAAGAAGTTCATCAGCGGATCGATGAACGTGCGCACGTTGCGATACCAGCCGAGCACGAAGCCCACTGGTACGGCGAGCGCGATGCCGAGCGCGACGCCGAACACGACGCGCTCGGTCGACATCAGGATGTCGATGGGCAGCCGCGCCGTCGTCAGCAATTGCCAGAAGCGCCACGCGACGCGGTGCGGCGTCGGCACGAGCGACGGATTGATGAGGCCCGAATAGGCGATCGCGTACCAGATGCCGATGACGATCAGCCACGGCAGGGCGATGAAGGCGGCGCGGCGGAGCACGAATGTCGATCGTTTCGCCCATCGCGTTCACGCTCGCGCCTGACGTAAGCGTGCACGCAAGCGGGCGCCGAGGATGCGCGAGCTGCAATTGCGCGCGGAAAGCACCAAAGGTACTATAGATAGAACCTTATGCACAAGAGTCCTGCACGCGGCGAGGCGGCGCTGTTCCGCGACAGCCCGGTGCCCCGCTACGCGCAGCTCGCCGACGTTTTCCGCCAGCGGATTGCGCGGAACGTCTGGCCGCCGGGCGCGCAGTTGCCGACGCTCGAGGCGCTGATGCGCGAGTTCAACGTCGCGCGCGTCACCGTGCGCCAGGCGATGGAGTTGCTCGGGCGCGACGGGCTCGTCTCGGCGCAGCGCGGCCGCGGCACCTTCGTCACGGCGCAGCCGATGCGCGACAAGCGCCTGGTGCTCGAGACGAGCCTGCAGGCGCTCGCCGACGTCTATCGCGACGACACGCCGAACCTGACGCTGATCGAGGAAGCCGCCGCGGCGCCGCGCCTGTTCCCGAAGGACGGCAAGCCGGCGCCGCGCTACCGCTTCATGCGCCGCGTGCATTCGCGCAACGGCGAAGCCTATTGCGTGATCTCGATCTTTCTCGACGAGCGCGTGTTCCGGATGGCGCCGCGGCGATTTCGGCGCGAAACCGTGATCCCGGTGCTGCTCGACCTGCCGCAAGTCGAGATCGCGCAGGCGTGGCAGACGCTGGAGATCGGCACCGCGGACGTGCCGGTCGCGCGTCATCTCGGCATCCACGTCAACGCGCCGGTTGCCGAGGTGCGCCGCGTCTGTCGCGGGAAGGACGAAACCGTGCTCTATCTCGCGGAAGTCACGTATCGCGGCGACTACATCCATCTCGCGATGGACCTGAAGCCCTGACGAAGCAGGTCGCGTAGCCGCCACCAGGTGAATATTCGCGCGGTCGCAGGCGCGCCATGTGCTGCGATTGGTAGCAGAATCTCGGGCATCGCATCCCGAACAATTTCCGATCATGGCGCAACAAGGCTATCTGCGGCACCCGACAATCGCAGGCGACGTCATCGCATTCGTCTGCGACGACGATGTCTGGCGCGTCGACGCAAAAGGCGGCATTGCGCGGCGGTTGACGGCGGGGCTCGGCGAGCCGTCGACGCCCGTGCTGTCGCCCGACGGGCAATGGATCGCATTCGTCGGCCGCGACGAGCAGCATCCCGAGGTGTACCTGATGTCGGCCGACGGCGGGCCGGCGCGGCGGATGACGTGGCTCGGGCCCGACGTGATGGTTCGCGGATGGACGCCCGAAGGGCGCATCCTGTTCGTCACCACATACGGCCAGCCGTTCTTTCGCAACTACCGCGCGTTCACGCTGCCGATCGAAGGCGGCATGCCCGAGCTGGTTCCACTCGGACAGATCAATCATCTCGCGTTCGGCCCGGGCGACGCCAAGGTAATCGGACGCAACACTGCCGATCCCGCGCGCTGGAAGCGCTATCGCGGCGGAACGGCTGGTCATCTGTGGATCGACGCGAGCGGCAGCGGCGAATTTCGCCGCATGGACGAGCTCGCCGGCAACATCACGTCGCCGATGTGGATCGGCGAGCGCATCTACTACCTGTCCGACGCCGAGGGCGTCGGCAATCTCTATTCGTGCCGGCCCGACGGCAGCGACCGGCGCCGGCACACCGATCACGATGACTTCTACGCGCGCCACGCGCAGACGGACGGGCGCAGCGTCGTCTATCAATGTGGTGCCGACGTCTGGCATTTCGACCCGCGTACCGACCATACGTTGCGCGTGCCGATCGACGTGCCGTCGCCGCGCACGCAGGCGCAGCGCCGCTTCGTCGACGCGGCCGACAATCTCGCCAATTTCAAGGTCCACCCATCGGGGCACAGCGTCGCGATCGAGGCGCGCGGCAAGCTGTTCACATTCGCGCTGTGGGAGGGCGCGGTGCGCCAGCACGGCGTCGCCGACGGCGTGCGCTATCGCTACGCCCAGTGGCTCGCCGATCAGAAGACGCTCGTTGCGATCAGCGATGAAACGCACGAGGAGCGCCTCGTGGTCTTCGCGAACGGCGAAGCGAGGACGTTTGCCTGGGACATCGGTCGCGTCGTCGCGATGCGCGCAGCACCGGCCGGACAGCGGATCGCGCTCGCGAACCATCGCCACGAAGTGATCGTCGCCGACATCGAGAACAACACGTTCGCGGTGATCGACAAGAGCGACAGCGGCCGCACCGAGGATCTCGCGTGGTCGCCCGACGGTGCGTGGCTCGCGTACACGTTCTGGACGAGCCCCCGGCATTCGGCGATCAAGCTGCACGACGTCGTGAATGGCAAGGGTGCGCTCGTCACCGACCCCGAATTTCGCGATTACGGTCCGGCGTTCGATCCGGCCGGGCGCTATCTCTACTTCCTGTCGCTGCGCACGTTCGATCCGGTCTACGACAACGTGCAGTTCGAATTGAGCTTCCCGCGCGCCGCGCGTCCCTACCTGATCGCGCTTCGTGGCGACGAGCGGCCGCCGTTCGAGCCCGAGCCGGTCGGCATGCAGGACGACGACAAGAGCGCACGCAATGCGAAGCATGAAACGCCGGCCGTGCGGGTCGATCTCGACGGCATCGTGCGCCGCGTCGCCGCGTTCCCGGTGGCCGAAGGGCGCTTCGGGCAGATCGCGGGCGTCGCGGGTGACAAGGTCGTCTGGACGCTGATGCCTGTCGTCGGTGCGCACGGGCGTGGCGGCCACAAGGATTTGCAGGGCCGTCTCGAGCTCTTCGATTTCCGGACGTTGAAGACCGATGTGCTCGTCGATCGCGTCGATCGCTTCGAAATCGCCGACGATCATCTGACGCTCGTGCTGCGCGACGGCAAGCGACTGCGCGCGATCCGCGCCGATCGCAAGCCCGATCCCCGCGAGCGCGCGCCGAAGCCCGGCGACGAGCCCTCCCGCAAGAGTGGGTTCGTCGATCTGTCGCGCGTACGCCTGTCGGTCGAGCCGAAGCGCGAATGGGCGCAGATGCTGCATGAAGTTTGGCGACTGCAGCGCGATCAATTCTGGGTGCCCGACATGTCGGGCATCGACTGGCAGGCCGTTTATCATCGCTACGAGCCGCTGCTCGCGCGGATCTCGACGCGCAGCGAGCTCTCGGACCTGATCTGGGAAATCCAGGGCGAGCTCGGCACGTCGCACGCCTACGAAGCCGGCGGCGACTATCGCAAGCCGCCACCCGTTTCGCTCGGCCATCTCGCCGCCGAGTTGCGCCTCGCCGACAACGGCGAAAGCTACGAGATCACGCGCATCGTCGAAGGCGATCCGTGGGACGCGACCGCCGATTCGCCGCTCAATGCGGTCGGCGTGCAGGCACGCATTGGCGAGCGAATCGTCGCGGTGAACGGCCAGCCCGTATCGCGCGAGCGGCCGCCGCAGTCGCTGCTCGTGCATCAGGCGCGCGCGAAGGTCGACCTGACGCTGCGCTCGGCCGACGGCACGCAAACGCGCAACGTTCTCGTGACGACGCTCGCCGACGAAGTGCCCGCGCGCTACCGCGAATGGGTCGAGCGCAACCGCGATCTCGTGCACGCCCAATCGGACGGACGGGTCGGCTACCTGCACCTGCCCGACATGATGTCGGCCGGGTTCGCCGAATTTCATCGCTATTTCGGCAGCGAGTGCGACCGCGACGCGCTGATCGTCGATCTTCGCTACAACCGCGGCGGCCACGTCTCGCAATTGCTGCTCGAGAAGGTCGCGCGACGGCGCGTCGGCTACGACCTCACGCGCTGGGGTCAGCCCGAGCCCTATCCGATGGAGTCGCCGGCGGGCGCCGTCGTCGCACTGACGAACGAGCACGCGGGCTCCGACGGCGACATCTTCTCGCACTGCTTCAAGCTGATGAAGATCGGCCCGCTGCTCGGCACGCGCACCTGGGGCGGCGTGATCGGCATCAATCCGCGGCACAAGCTCGTCGACGGAACCGAGACGACGCAGCCCGAGTTCTCGTTCTGGTTCACCGACGTCGGCTTCGCGGTCGAGAACTACGGTACCGATCCGGACATCGAGGTCGACAACGCGCCGCAGGACGCGCTGACCGGTCGCGATCGTCAACTCGACGCGGCGCTGCGGGTCGCGCTCGATCTCGCCAAGGCGGCGGCGAAGCCCGCGTTCGGCGAACGTCCGGTGTTGCGCCGCAACGCGCTGCCGCCCCGGCCCGGTGGAGCATAATCGGCCATGTGAAGGGAATCGGCCGATTCCTGCTGATCGCGGCAGTCGCGCTTGCGACGAGCGCGCTTCGCGCGGCGACGCCTGCGAGCGTCGTCGATGTCGACGTCACCGGCGTCATCGGCCCCGCCACCGCCGAATATGTCGAGCGCGGCCTTGCGCATGCGGTACGCGAACAGGCGCCGCTCGTCGTGCTGCGGCTCGATACGCCCGGCGGCCTCGATACTTCGATGCGCCAGATCGTGCAGGCGATCCTCGCCTCGACCATCCCGGTCGTCGCCTACGTCGCGCCGCCCGGTGCGCGCGCAGCGAGCGCAGGCACTTTCATTCTTTACGCGTGCCATGTCGCCGCAATGGCGCCGGGGACGAATCTCGGCGCCGCGTCGCCGGTGTCGATCGGCTTCACGCCGACGCCGGCTGCGACCGACGACAAGAAAGGCGCGTCCGCGGACGTGCACGAGCGCAAGGCGATGCAGGATGCTGCTGCCTACATTCGTTCTCTCGCGCAACTGCGCGGCCGCAACGCCGATTGGGCGGCGAAGGCCGTCACCGAGGCGGCGAGCCTGTCGGCGGCCGAGGCGAAGGCGCAGCACGTCGTCGAGATCATCGCGAACGACGAGCGCGACCTGCTGCGGCAACTCGACGGCCGCACGGTGAAGGTCGCCGGCGGCGAGCGC
>JAICLP010000085.1 GCA_025925475.1 Burkholderiales bacterium
CACAAAATAGGGACTTGGAGTCGATTCTTATCTATGAGCTTGCATTTTGCAAGCCGATAACGCGATGGCCCTGCTTCCGATCATCGAATACCCCGATCCGCGTCTCAAAAAGGTTGCAGCCCGGGTTGCGGCGGTGACGCCCGAAATCCGGAAACTCGTTGCCGACATGGCCGAGACCATGTACGCGGCGCCGGGCGTCGGTCTGGCGGCGACCCAGGTGGATGTCCACAAGCGGGTGATCGTCATCGACGTTTCGGAGCACAAGGACGAGCTTCGCGTCTTCATCAATCCGGAGCTTCTATCGGCCGAGGGCGAGGCCGAATGCGAGGAAGGGTGCCTTTCGGTTCCCGGCTATTACGACAAGGTGACCCGGGCGGCGCGGATTCGTGTCCGCGCGCTCGACGGGAACGGGGCGCCGTTCGAGCTCGATGCCGAGGGCCTTCTCGCCGTGTGCGTCCAGCACGAAATGGACCATTTGCAGGGCAAGGTCTTCGTCGAGTACCTGTCGCCGCTCAAGCGGGCCCGCCTCGCGGCGAAGTTGCGCAAGAAGCAGCGGCTCGCAGGCTGAACGGCTCATCATCCTTCCGCGTGGGCTTCGCCGGAACCCCGGCGTTCGCCGCGCGCGCCCTCGAGGCGATTCACGCCGACGGATACACGATACCGGTCGTGCTGACGCAGCCCGATCGTCCATCCGGCCGAGGCCTGGCACTCGCTTCGTCACCCGTCAAGCGTTTCGCCGTGGATCATGGACTCGAGGTGCTCCAGCCGCGAAGCGTCAAGGACGGGGCGGCGCAAGCGGCCCTCGCCGGCGTGGCCCTCGATGTGCTGGTCGTTGCCGCCTATGGCCTGATCCTGCCGCAGGCCGTCCTCGACTGGCCCCGCCACGGCGGTCTCAATATCCATGCATCGCTTCTGCCCCGCTGGCGGGGGGCGGCGCCGATCGCCCGCGCGATCGAGGCCGGCGACGCGATGAGCGGCATCACGATCATGCGGATGGATGCCGGGCTCGACACGGGGCCGGTGGTGCGCGCAATGCCGCTCGAGATCGAGCCGCGCGAGACAACGGGGTCGCTGACGGACCGGCTCGCAAGCCTTGGCGCGGCGATGATCGTCGAGGCGCTGGGACGCCTCGCCCGCGACGGTTCGCTTGCCGCAACGGCGCAGCCCGCGGAAGGCGCGACGTACGCGGCGAAGATCACGCGCGCCGATGCGAGCCTCGACTGGGCGCGGGACGCGACGACGCTCGACCGGCGCATTCGTGCACTCACGCCAGCACCCGGCGCGTCGGCGGGCTGGGGCGGCAGGCCGGTGAAGATCCTCACGGCCATTCCGGCAGACGGCCGCGTGAGCGCCCTGCCCGGCACCGTCGTCGCCGTCGGCGCGCAGGGTCTCGACGTCGCCTGCGGCGACGAAAGCGTGCTGCGCGTGACGCGACTGCAGCCGGCGGCCGGCCGGCCGATGCCGGCACACGCCTTCGCGGCAGGCTACCGGGCCTTGCCGGGGATGCGATTCGAGCCGGGGCCCGCCGTTCCCTGATGCAGCGCGAGCAGACGCGTGCGGCGCTGGCCGTGATGCGGGTTTTCGATGGCGCGCAATTGCGCGATGCGCTCGCGCAGGTCGACGATCGCAGCGGTCTGCGCGGCCGCACCCTCGTCGCGGAACTGGCGTACGGGACGTTGCGCCATTGGGGCAGCGTCGATGCGATCGTCTCCTGCCTCGCGACGAAGCCGATCGCCGATCCCCTCCTTCGTACGCTGATCGCGGTCGCGCTCTATCAGCTCGATCACACGCGCGCGCCGCCTTTCGCGATCGTGGATCGCGCCGTTGCCGCCGCCGCGGAAGCGGTGCGCCCTGCGGCGAAATCGCTCGTCAACGCACTGCTGCGCCGCTACCTGCGCGAGCGCGAGGCCATCCGCGCAAAGGTGATGCAAGGCGACGTCGCGCGCTATTCGTATCCGCAATGGTGGATCGATCGCGTGCGCAGCGACTATCCGGAGAACTGGCAGTCGGTGCTCGACGCCGGCAACGCGCGCGCGCCGCTCACGTTGCGCATCAATCGCCGCGTCGCGACGCAGCGTGCGCTGCTCGCGCAATTCGAAGCGGCGGGCATCGACGCGGAAGCGATCGGCGAGTCCGCCCTGATCCTCGGCACGCCGCGACCAGTCGGCGAACTGCCGGGATTCGACGATGGCGCGTTCTCGGTCCAGGACCTTTCCGCGCAGGTCGCGGCACCCCTGCTCGACGCGGGTGACGGCATGCGCGTTCTCGATGCCTGCGCGGCACCCGGCGGCAAGACGACGCATCTGCTCGAACTTGCCGACGTCGAGGTGCTCGCGCTCGACATCGACGCGCGCCGCCTTGCGCGCGTTCGCGACAACGTCGAACGCCTGCGGCTCGACGATCGCCGCGTCCGCTTCGTCGAGGGCGATGCCGGGAACCCGGGGCAATGGTGGGATTCGCGGCCCTTCGATCGGATCCTGCTCGATGCGCCCTGTACGGCGTCGGGCGTCGTGCGGCGTCACCCGGACGGCAAGTGGCGCCATCGCGCGGCCGATGTCGAGCGCTTCGCACGCGAGCAGTCGCGGCTCCTCGACGCATGCTGGCCGCTTCTCGCGCGGGGCGGCATGCTGCTTTATGCGACCTGCTCGGTATTCGCGGCGGAGAACGACGTGCCGATCGAACGCTTCCTCGGGGGGCACGACGACGCGTTGCGCGAAACACGAAGCTTTCCGAGCGCTGCCGCGCATCGGAACGGTCAACTCTTGCCATCGCCGGAAGGCGCGGGCCACAATCAGGACGGGTTCTTCTACGCGCTGCTTCGCAAGCGCTGATGGGAGGCGTACGCGACGCGACGCTTCCGCGGCGCGCACTCGCGTGCCCCGGCGTCGGGGCGCCGCCCGCCGGCATGCCGCCATTCCTTCGCATCGACCGCGCGCCCGTCACGCCATGGCGCCGCTTCCTTCACGCGCTCGTCGCGCTGCTTTGTGCCGTCTGCGTCGCGGCGCCGGCGCTCGGCGACGACATTCCGGTGAAGTCGGCGTCGCTTCGCATCGACGACGGCGAAGTGCTGCTGGCGGCCGACTTCGACGTTTCGCTGACCTCCGCTCTCGAGCAGGCGCTCGACAAGGGTGTCGCGTTGTACTTCACGATCGACTTCGAGCTTTCGCGGATGCGTCCGTTCTGGTTTCCCGAGGCCGTCGCGCAATGGTCGATTACCTATCGCGTCTCGTACAGCTCGCTGACGCGCCAGTACCGGGTGGCGAGCGGGCCGTTCGGGCAGACGTTCGAATCGCTCGACGAGGTCGAACGATTCATCGGGCATGTGTCCGGCCGGCCCGTCGCGCAGGCAGCCGATCTCGTCAAGGGTGCCGCGTACGACGCCGCCGTGCGGATGAAGCTCGACGTCAGCCAGTTGCCGAAGCCGTTCCAGCTGAACGCCCTCGCGTCGCGCGAATGGCAGCTCGCATCCGACTGGCATCGTTTCGGCTTCACGCCGTGAACCCGCGATGACGATTCTCGCGTCGCGGACGTTGCGTTGGATAACGCTCGGGTTCGCATGCCTGTCGGCGATCGCGCTGTTCCTGCTCGCGAGCGCGACGGCGAACACCGACTTCTTCGCCGGCCACTACGACACGCTGGTGCTGATCAACGGCGCGCTGGTCGCGCTGCTGATGCTCGTCGTCGGCGGCCAGCTCCTGCAGTTGTGGCGAAGCCTTCGCTCCGGCATCTTCGGCTCGCGCCTCGCGCTGCGGCTCGTGCTCTTGTTCTCGCTCGTCGCGATCCTTCCCGGCGCGCTCGTCTACGCGGTGTCCGTGCAGTTTCTCGGGCGCAGCATCGAGAGCTGGTTCGACGTGCGCGTCGATCGCGCGCTCGACGGCGGCATCAATCTCGGACGAAGTGCGCTCGACTATCTGCTGAAGGAGACGACGAACCGCGCGAGCCTGATCGCGGGCTCGCTCGGCGATGCGCAAGGCGCGCCCGGTCCGTCGCTCTCGCGCGCGGCCGAGCAGACCGGCGTGTACGAAGCGGCGTTGTACGCGCCGTCGGGAAGCGTTCTGGCGGTGGCGGGATCGGGCGGCAGCATGACGCCGGAGCCCTTGCCGGGCGACGCGCTTCGTCGCGCACGCTTGCAGCAGACGTACGCGAAGATCGAGCAGACGCAGGACGGCGGGATGATGCTTCGCGTCGTCGTGCCGGTGAACAGTGCCGACCGGATGGAGCCGTTGCGCGTTCTCCAGGTGATCGAGCGCGTGCCGCGCTCGCTCGCGCAGGACATCGAGAAGGTGCAGACCGGGCAGAGCGACTACCAGGAGATTTCGTTTTCGCGCGCGGCGCTCAAGCGCCTCTATCAATTGACGCTCACGCTGACGCTGCTGCTCGCGCTCACCTCAGCGCTGGGCCTTGCGCTCGTGCTGTCCGAGCGCTTCGCGGCGCCGCTCGGGTTGCTCGCGGCGGGCACGCGCGCGGTGGCGCAGGGCGACTTCACGCGGCGCCAGCCGGTCACGTCGCGCGACGAGCTCGGCGTGCTGACCGAGTCGTTCAACACGATGACCGCGCAACTCGCCGACGCGAAGCAGAAGACCGAGGAATCGCAGCGTGCAACCGAGACGACGCGCGCGTATCTCGAAAGCGTGCTGTCGAACCTGTCGTCAGGCGTGCTCGCCTTCGACGATCGCTACCGGTTGCGCACGGCCAATCCCAGCGCCGCCGTCATTCTCCAGCAGCCGTTCGCGGACCTCGCCGGCATCGCGCTTTCCGAATGGGGCGGACGATTGCCGGCGATCGCGTCGTTCGGCGAACTCGTCGCGGAAGCGTTTCGTACGTCGCGCGACGGACAGTGGCAGCGCGAGGCGTCGCTGACGGTGGCCGGACAGACGCGCACGCTGCTGCTGCGCGGCACGCGCCTTCCCGGCGCGCCGGTGCCCGGCTATGTCGTCGTGTTCGACGACGTTTCCGAGCTCCTGCAGGCGCAGCGCGATGCGGCGTGGTCGGAGGTTGCGCGGCGTCTCGCACACGAGATCAAGAACCCGCTGACGCCGATCCAGCTTTCGGCCGAGCGCCTCGTCGTAAAGCTCGGGCCGGATCTCGACGAAGCAGGCCGCGAAATGCTGCGCCGGGGAACGCAGACGATCGTCTCGCAGGTGGCGGCGATGAAGCACATGGTCGACGATTTCGCGATCTATGCGCGGCAGCCGCGGCCGGGCCAGATGCAGGGAGTCGACCTGGCGTCCCTCTTGCTCGACGTGCTCGCTCTGTACGACAATCTGCGCCCGCATGTCGCCCTCGCGCTGCCCGACACGCCGGTGACGATTCAGGGCGAGCCAACCCGGCTGCGCCAGGTGTTCCACAATCTGGTTCAGAACGCCGTCGATGCACAATCGGGGCAGGACGAGCCGCAGATCGACATCACGCTGTCGGCCGGCAACGGAGAGGCGATACTCTCGTTTCGCGATCGTGGTCCCGGCTTTTCCGAGAACGTGCTCGCGCATCCGTTCGAGCCGTATGTCACCACGAAAGCGAAAGGCACCGGATTGGGACTCGCCATCGTTAAGAAGATCGTCGACGAGCACGCGGGACGCGTGACGCTCGAGAACGTCACGCCGCATGGCGCCTGTGTGACGCTGCATTTCCGCGCGCTCAAATCGGCTGTTGCAGCATGAGCGCGGCCGCCACGAAAAACGAGGGCCACCGATGAGCGTGCAGGCGGCGCAGGGCCGCGAAATTCTCGTCGTCGACGACGAGGTCGGCATCCGTGAATTGCTGTCGGAGATCCTGCAGGACGAAGGCTATCGGGTCGCACTCGCCGAGAACGCGAGCGAAGCGCGCGCCTATCGCCAGCGCCAGCAGCCGGCGCTCGTGCTGCTCGACATCTGGATGCCCGATACCGATGGCGTGACGCTTTTGCGCGAGTGGGGATCGAGCTCGCTTCTGACGATGCCGGTGATCATGATGTCGGGTCACGGCACGATCGAGACGGCCGTCGAAGCGACGCGGATCGGCGCCTTCGATTTTCTGGAAAAGCCGATCGGCCTGTCGAAGCTGCTGTCGACGATCGCCCGGGCATTCAAGTCGGCTGCCATCAAGGAGCCGCGCCGCATCTCGCTCGCGCAACTCGGCACCGGTCATGCGATTCGCGACACCGAGCGCGCCCTTGAAGCGCTGATCGCCGCACGCCGGCCGATCCTGATCGCCGGCGAAGCGGGAACCGGTCACGACATCGCGGCGCGCACGCTGCAGCTCCCCGGCGCTCCGTTCGTCGCACTCTCGAACGGCGCGCGGCTTGCGAACAATCCGCTCGCGCTGATCGAGGAAGCGCGCGAAGGCGTCCTGTACTGCGCCGAGATAGGCCAGTACTCGCGAAACGAGCAGAAGGGCCTCGCGTTCCTGCTCCCGAAGCTCGACAAGCACAAGATCGTGTTCGTCGCGACGAGCGCCGAGCCGCTTGCGAATCTCGCTTCGGAAGGGCGCTTCGACGCGGCGCTGCTGTCGCAACTGTCCGCCGGCGCCGTGGTTCTGCCGCCATTGCGCACGCGTCGCGACGACATTCCCGCGCTGATCGAGCGCTTCTGGCGCGCAACCGGCGCCGAGGAACGAACGGCGCCGCTGCTCGCATCGCTGACGCCGGCCGCGCTCACGATCCTCTCGAGCGCCTACTGGCCCGGCAACCTCGATCATCTGCAAAGCGTCGTCGCGAACATGCAGGTCGTGCGCGGCGAGATCACCGCCGACCACGTGAAGCGGCTGCTCGGCGAAGCGGCCTCGCCGAACCAGGTGATCGCGCCGGAAATCACGACGCGATTCTTCGAATTGCCGCTGCGCGAGGCGCGCGAGGCGTTCGAGCGCATCTACTTCGAGCAGCTGCTGGGGCGCGAGCAGAGCAACATGAGCAAGGTCGCCGAACGCGCCGGCCTCGAGCGGACGCACCTCTACCGCAAGCTCAAGCAACTCAACATCCGCTTCTCGCGGCGCAGCGAAGACAGCAGCGCCGTCTCGTGACGTCGCCACGCGGACGACCTTGAGCTCGGCCGCCGCCTCGGCTCGTCCGCCCACGCGCATGCTGCCGCTCGCGGTCGGCGCAATCGGCGTCGTCTACGGCGACATCGGGACGAGCCCGCTCTATACGCTGCGCACGGCGTTCACCGGCTCGTACGGTCTGGCATTGACGCCGGACAACATCCTCGGCGTGCTGTCGGTGATCTTCTGGGCGCTGTTGATCATCGTGACGCTCAAGTACATCACGCTGATCATGCGCGCGGACAATCGCGGCGAAGGCGGCATCCTCGCGCTGACGGCGCTCGTCTCGCGTGGCCTCGAAGGCCGCGACCGCCTGCGCTGGTGGCTCGTCGGCCTCGGCATCTTCGGCGCGTCGATGTTCTACGGCGACGGGATGATCACGCCGGCCATCAGCGTTTTGGGCGCGGTCGAAGGCCTCGGCGTGATCGCGCCGGCGATGCACGCGTACATCGTGCCGGTGGCAGTGCTGATTCTCGTCGCGCTGTTCGCCGTGCAACGCAAAGGCACCGCAGGGCTCGGCGCCGTATTCGGTCCCGTCATGGCGTTGTGGTTCGTCACGCTCGCGGTGCTCGGCGCTCAGCAGATCGGCCGCAACCCCGCGGTACTCGAGGCGCTCGGCCCGACGTACGCATTGCGTTTCATCACCGGCAATCCGGGCACCGCGTTCGTCGCGTTTGGCGCCGTCGTGCTCGCGGTGACGGGCACCGAAGCGCTCTACGCCGACATGGGCCACTTCGGCCGCAGCCCGATTCGCCGCGCGTGGATCTTCTTCGTCTTCCCTGCGCTGCTGCTCAATTACTTCGGACAGGCGGCGCTGGTACTCGGCGATCCGGCGGCCATCCAGAACCCGTTCTACCTGCTCGCGCCCGAGTGGGGCCGCGTGCCGCTGCTGCTGCTCGCGACCGCCGCCGCGATCATCGCCTCGCAGGCGGTGATCTCGGGCGCGTTCTCGCTGACGCGCGCGGCGATCCAGATGGGCTATTGCCCGCGCCTGACGATTTTGCACACGTCGGAGCGCGCGATCGGGCAGATCTACATTCCGTTCATCAACTGGATGCTGCTCGCGGCGATCGTCGCGCTCGTGATCGGCTTTCGCAATTCGGACAACCTGGCAGGCGCTTACGGCATTGCGGTGACGACGGCGATGCTGATCGACTCGATCCTGATCTTCGTCGTCATGCGCAGGCTGTGGAAGTGGCCACTGCTCGTCGCGATCCTGATCGGGGCGCCGCTTCTGCTGATCGACTTGTTCTTCCTCTCGTCGAATGCACTGAAGATTCCCGAGGGCGGATGGTTCCCGATCCTGATCGGCGGCGTCGTGTTCACGCTGCTCACGACGTGGAAGCGCGGTCGCGCGCTGCTGATGCGGCGGCTGGCCGACGATGCGATGCCGCTCGACCTCTTCATCCAGAGCATCGAGGCATCGCCCCCGACGCGAGTGCCGGGGACGGCCGTGTTTCTGACGTCGACGCAGAATCGCGTGCCGCACGCGCTGCTGCACAACCTGAAGCACAACAAGGTGCTGCACGAGCGCGTCGTGTTCCTCACGATCGTGACGCAGGACATTCCGTTCGTGCCCGACGAGGAGCGCTACGAGATCAAGCCGCTCGGTTGCGACTTCTTCCGCATGGTCGCGAACTATGGCTTCAAGGACGATCCCGACGTGCCCGAGTTGCTCGAGGACTGCGGACGCCGCGGCTTCGTCTTCGACATGATGGAGACGTCGTTCTTCGTCTCGCGCGAGACGCTGATTGCGACGGTGACGCCGGGCATGGCGCTGTGGCGCGAGAAGCTTTTCGTCTCGATGTCGAAGAACGCGACGAAAGCGTCGGAATTCTTCCAGGTGCCGACGAACCGCGTCGTCGAGCTCGGCACACAGGTGGAACTCTAGCCAGACGCGCACACACGAAGTTGCCACGATTCAAGGCGCACGCCGCGCGTGGCGCATCAGCGCCGCGGCGCCTGCTGCCGTGACAAAAAAACGCCGGCAGCAAGCCGGCGTTCGCAACACCAAAAACACGTCGATTATTGGAGCGTCACCATCTCCGAGCGCATCGTCTTCAGCGCCTTGCTCTCGATCTGGCGGATCCGCTCCGCCGACACGCCGTACTCGTCCGCGAGTTCCTGCAGCGTCGCCGAGTCGTCCTCGCGAAGCCAGCGCGCTTCGATGATCCGGCGGCTGCGCGGATCGAGCTTCGCCATCGCCGAGCGCAACCCGGCACTGCGATTGGCCGCCGTCTCCGCGTGCTCGAGAATCTGCGCGGGCTCGTCTTCGGCATCGGACAGATAGGCGATCGGCGAGACCGATTCCTCGTCACCCGGCGTCGGGTCGAGCGAGACGTCGCCGCCCGAAATCCGCTTCTCCATCTCGAACACTTCCTCGGGCTTGACGCCGAGGTCGGACGCGATCTGCTTCGCCTCGGCAGGCGTCAACGCCGCCGACGAATGCTTCATGCTGCGCAGGTTGAAGAACAGCTTCCGCTGCGCCTTCGTCGTCGCGATCTTCACGAGCCGCCAGTTGCGCAGCACGTGCTCGTGGATCTCGGCCTTGATCCAGTGCAGCGCGAACGACACCAGCCGAACCTTCCGCTCGGGGTCGAAGCGCCGCACCGCCTTCATCAGGCCGATGTTGCCCTCCTGGATCAGGTCGGCCTGCGGCAGACCGTAGCCCAGGTAGTTGCGCGACACGGCGACGACGAGCCGCAGGTGCGACAGTACGAGCTGGCGCGCCGCGTCGACGTCCTCGTGGTCGCGCCAGCGGCGGCCGAGCTCGGTCTCCTGCTCGGGGGTGAGCAGCGGGAAGCGGTTCACCGCCTGGATGTAGTGATCGAGGCTCCCCAGCGAGGCCGGGGTCGGAAACGCCAGCGCACTTCCGGTCATTCAATGTCTCCTTTCGTCGGCGCTCCGCGAATCCCTCGAGTGCCGGGGCGCCATTTTAGCACTCGGCTAATCAGAGTGCTAACAGCCGGGAAAGTTCCCGAGTAATTTAGTCGGATTTGGACGGCGACGCGGAGGCCGGTCCGCGACTCGTATTGGGTGGACCGGCCGGGAGGTGCACAGTTCGGCTTCTCGCCACTACCGGCTGATGCGCGGGTCGTGTAAGCGCCCGCTTTCTCCGCCGTTCAAGCCAGGCGCTCCTCTTCCTGCGGCAGCAGCGCCTCGACGAACTCGTCGGCCCTGAACGGGCGCAGGTCGTCGACGCCCTCGCCCACGCCGATGAACTTGAGTGGAACCGGGTGCTGGCGCGCGATTGCGGCCACGATGCCGCCCTTGGCGCTCCCGTCGAGCTTGGTCAGGATCAGTCCCGTGAGCCCGATCGCTGCATCGAAGGCCTTCACCTGCGCGAGACCATTCTGGCCGGTATTGGCGTCGAGGACGAGCCAGACTTCGTCCGGAGCGGCCTCGCGCGCCTTCCCGAGGACCCGCTTGATCTTGCGCAGCTCATCCATCAGGTGCGCCTGCGTCGGAAGGCGCCCGGCGGTATCCGCGAGCACCACGTCGATGCTCCGCCCGGTGGCGGCACCGAGCGCGTCGAACATGACCGCTGCCGGATCGCCGCCGGACTGCTGGATGACGGCGACGCCGTTGCGCTCGCCCCAGACGGCGAGCTGCTCGCGCGCCGCCGCGCGAAACGTGTCGCCCGCGGCCAGGAGCACCGAAAGGCGCCGCTGCTGCAGCCACTTCGCGATCTTGCCGATCGACGTCGTCTTGCCGGCACCGTTGACGCCCGCCAGCATGATCACGAACGGCCGTTGCGCGCCGATCGCCACCGGCGCTTCGAGCGTGCGCACGAGGTCGGCGAATGCCGATCGGAGCAGCTCGCGCGGGTCGGCGTTGCCGCCCGACTTGCGATAGCGGACGCGCAACTCGTCGAGCAGGTGCGCGGTCGCGTCGATGCCGACGTCGGCCATCAGAAGCGCCGATTCGAGCTCCTCGAGCGCCGCGTCGTCGAGGACACGGCGGCGGAATACGCCCGTCAGTGCGCCCGACAGCTTGTCGCGCGAAAGGCCGAGGCCCGACTTGAGCCGCTCGCGCCACGAGCGCTTCTCGGACGCCGATGTGGCGGGCTCCGGCACGACGGTGCGCATGTCGAGCGGTTCGGGTGCCGGCGCCGTTGCAGGGACGATCGGCTCCGCGGCGGGTACCTTCGGCACCGCGTCCGTCGTCGGGTCAGCCGGCGTCGCGGGCTTCGCGGCCGGCTTGCGTTTGAACAGGTCGAACATGGGAGGGCAGCGGCGGTCGTGAAGGCTTTGACGCCGTGCGGGGAAATTGGGATTCTACCCGCACCCAAATGGGGATTCGCGAAGCATTTCCACGCCCCGCCCGGTGGCCACCCAACATCGCGTGCGCATCATTGGCGGTCGTCACCGCGGCCGATGGGTGCCGGTGCCCGACGTTCCCGGCCTGCGGCCGACGCCCGACCGCGTCCGGGAAACGCTCTTCAACTGGCTTGGGCAGGATCTTTCGGGCCTGTCGACGCTCGACCTCTACGCCGGCACGGGCGCGCTGACACTGGAAGCGCAGTCGCGGGGCGCGGCACGCTCCGTGGCC
>JAICLP010000035.1 GCA_025925475.1 Burkholderiales bacterium
AGCGCCTTCGGATGGATGCCGACGTTGCGGTTGATGATGAACTCGAGACGCGCAAGGCCGACGCCTTCGTTCGGCAGTTGGCGAAACTCGAACGCAAGCTCGGGATTGCCGACGTTCATCATGATCTTCGTCGGACACGCGGGCATGCGATCGAGCTGGAGGTCGATGGTCTCGACGTCGAGCAGTCCGTCGTAGACATGCCCGGTATCGCCCTCGGCGCAGCTCACGGTCACGGGGACGCCATCTTTCAGTACGCGCGTCGCATCCCCGCAACCCACGACGGCAGGAATGCCGAGCTCGCGCGCGATGATCGCAGCGTGACACGTGCGACCGCCGCGATTGGTGACGATTGCGCTCGCGCGTTTCATCACCGGCTCCCAGTCGGGGTCGGTCAGTTCGGTGACGAGCACGTCGCCCGGCTGCACGCGCTCCATCTCGCTCGACGACTTGATGAGCCGTACCGGCCCCTGTCCAATCTTCTGGCCGATCGCGCGGCCGCTCACCATCGGCTTGCCGTGCGACTTCAAGCGATAGCGGCGAAGCCCACTCGTATCCTCGCGCGATTTCACCGTCTCGGGTCGCGCCTGCAGGATGTAGAGCTGGCCATCGACGCCGTCGAGCGCCCACTCGATGTCCATCGGACGACCGTAGTGCCGCTCGATGGCGACCGCGTAACGCGCGAGCTCCTCGGCCTGCGCATCGGTGATCGAAAAGCGGCGGCGCATCTTGCGATCGACCTCGACGACGCGCGTCGAGCTTCCCGCTTGCGCGCGCTCGCCGAAGATCATCCGCGACGCCTTGCTGCCAAGACTCTTGCGCAGCACGGCCGGACGTCCCGCTGCGAGATTCGGCTTGTAGACGTAGAACTCGTCGGGGTTCACCGATCCCTGTACGACCGATTCGCCGAGCCCATACGACGACGTGATCAGCACGACATCCTCGAAGCCCGATTCGGTGTCGAGCGTGAACAGGACGCCTGCCGCACCCTCGTCGCTTCGCACCATCCGTTGCACGCCTGCCGACAGCGCGACGTCGCGGTGCGCGAAGCCATGGTGGACTCGATACGCGATCGCCCGGTCGTTGTAAACCGACGCAAAGATGTTAGAAATAGCCTGCAGAATATTCTGCAAGCCTCTGATATTCAGTAGAGTATCCTGCTGCCCGGCAAATGACGCGTCGGGCAGGTCCTCGGCCGTCGCTGACGAGCGCACGGCGAACGACGCGCTCTGATCGCCGGCGACCAGCGCCTCGTAGGCGCGCTCGATGTCCGCCACCAGTGGCGGGGACAGCGGCGCGGTCGCGATCCAGCCGCGAATCTGCTCGCCGGCGCGCGCCAGCGCGCGCACGTCGTCGACGTCGACGGCTGCGAGTGTCTTCTCGATGCGCGCAGCAAGGTCATCCTGTGCCAGGAATTCACGAAACGCGTCGGCGGTCGTCGCAAAACCGCCGGGCACGCGAATGCCGGCAGCCGACAGCTCTCCGATCATTTCGCCAAGCGAGGCGTTCTTGCCGCCGACCTGCGCGAGATCGCGCATGCGCACACGGTCGAGGGGAATGACACGCACGGGGTTCGACATGCGAAGAAGCCTCGGTGGAGATGACGCGAAGGATCGCCGCTGACATGCGGAAGGATGTCGCGATTCTAGCAGTGCGATGCGCTCCGCCCGCCCGAGCGCTCGCGTCAGGCGAGATCGTCGACGGTAACGCGAGTGTTACTCGTGCCGCGCTTCGCTGCTCGGTACCGCGGGCGATTGCGTCGCCGGTGCGAAATCTTCGCTGCCGGCGGGAAGAGAGAGGTCGGCGAAATTGCCGGTGTCGTGTCCGCCCGCGCGTGCGCGCGCTGCGCGACGAAGGCTGCGGTACAGATCCGGATGCGCTTCCTTCAGATAGCTGATGATCTCGAAGTCGATGCGCTTCACCTGCGAGAGATCGATCTGCTCGACGTGCACGAGTCGCAGCAGTTCCTTGACCGGCCGCGGCATCTCGCGGCCGCTTTCGTAGCGCGAGCCGCCGCTCTGCGTGACGCCGATCTGCGTCCAGAACTGCTCCTGATTCATGCCAAGCCTGCGCCGGATCTCGCGCGGGTTCAGCACCCGATCGAAAAATTTCACGGAAACTCCGCGTTGGTCAAAGAGTTGGAAGGCATTCTTACTATACCATTGGCATATCATCGCGCGTACAACGATAAGGTGTCTCGGTGCCCGACAGGCGGTCCTCGCTTCGGCATGAATGCAACAACTATGCGGTGAGCGCCATGGAACCGCCTCGAAGCGCCCGCCGGCGGCAGCGCAGCCACGAAGCTGCCGGCTTCGGAGATGATTCGGCCGCCTTGCGGCACAATGCATTCGCCCCCACCGCTCCCCGATGACCCGTTACGATCTCCATTGCCATTCGACCCGATCGGACGGCCTGCTATCCCCCGCCGACGTCGTCAGGCGCGCGGCCGGGCGTGGCGTCGACGTGATCGCGCTCACCGACCATGACGAAGTGGCCGGCCTCGACGAAGCGCGAGAGGCGTCGCGCGAGACCGGCGTGATGTTCGTCGCCGGCAGCGAGCTTTCCGTGACCTGGCGCGACACGACCGTCCATATCGTTGCGCTCGGCATCGATCCCCGCGATGCACGACTGGCCGCAGGTCTCGAGAGTGTGCGGCAGGGCCGCGACGCGCGTGCACGGCGGATCGGCGCGTCGCTCGCCGAGGCCGGCATCGACGACACGTTCGAAGGCGCGCTCACCTATGTCACGAGCGAGCGGCTCATTTCGCGCACGCACTTCGCGCGGCATCTGATCGACAAGGGCCATGCGCGCGACATGAAGGATGCGTTCAAGCGCTTCCTCACGGCCGGCAAGCCCGGGCACGTGCCGCATGCGTGGGCGACGCTGTCGCAGGCGATCGACTGGATCCATGGCGCCGGGGGGCAGGCGGTGATCGCGCACCCCGGGCGCTACAAGCTTACCCACGCGGGACTGCGCGAGATGGTTCGCGAGTTCCGAGACATCGGCGGCCATGGCATCGAAGTCGTCTCGCCGTCGCACACCCGTGCGCAGTACGACGAGTTCGCCGCCCTCGCCCGCGTATGCGGGCTCAAGGCATCGTGTGGCAGCGACTTTCACGGGCCCGGCGAAAGCCGCTTCGATTTCGGCGAGCTGCCGCCGCTGCCATCAGGCGTCGAGCCGATATGGACCGGCTGGTAGCGCGATGGCCGAGCGGCGCACGGTCTTTTTCATCTCCGATCGCACCGGCATCACCGCGGAAATGCTCGGCAACAGCCTCCTCACGCAGTTCGAGGACATTCATTTCCATCGGGTGACGATTCCGTTCGTCGATTCGATGGAAAAGGTCGCCGACGCGGTGCGGCAGGTGAATGCCACGGCGGCGGCCGAGGGACGTCGGCCGATCGTCGTGAGCTCGGTCGTCGACGAGCTGATGAGCGAGGCGATCCGTCGCGACACGCAGGCGCTGACGCTCGACATGTTCCAGATCTTCATCCAGCCGCTCGAGGCGGAGCTCGGCGCGAAGAGCTCGCATGCAGCCGGCCGCTCGCACGGCATCGCGAACAGCCATGAGTATTTCGCGCGGATGGAGGCGATCAATTTCACGCAGGCCTATGACGATGGCGCCGCGACACGCGACCTCGACAAGGCGCAGGTGATCCTCGTCGGTGTCTCACGTTGCGGGAAGACGCCGACGTCGCTTTACCTCGCGCTGCAGTTTGGCGTCCGCGCGGCCAACTTTCCGCTGACGCCGGACGACTTCGCCGAGCGGCGGCTGCCGGGTTCGCTGATGCCGTTTCGCGAGCGGCTCTTCGGCCTGACGATATTGCCCGAGCGGCTGCGCGAAATCCGCGAGGAGCGACGGCCGGGTAGCCACTATGCGCAGCTCGACAACTGCCGCTATGAGATCCGTGAGGCGGAACACCTGATGCAGCAGCACGGCATTCCGATGCTCGACACGACGTCGAAGTCGATCGAGGAGATCGCGACGACGATCCTGCATCGCGCGAAGCTCGAGCGGCACATCTACTAGCTCCTCTGTCTCACCGCTTCGAACAGCACGACGGCGGCAGCGGCTGCGGCGTTGAGCGATTCGCTGCCGGCCGCCATCGGAATCGTGATGCGCTCGTCCACGACGTCGAGCAGCGCGCGCGTGACACCGCTGCCTTCGCTGCCAATGACCATTGCGACGCGGCCGCGCAGATCGGCCATGTAGAGCGGCGCTGCATCCGTTACGACCGTCGCGAACGTCCGGCCGCCGGCGTGCCTGAATGCCGCGACCCATTCGCGAAGATCGACGCCTTCGTTCACCGCCGTCAGGAAATGCGCGCCCTGCCCCGCACGCAGCGACCGGGGCGACCAGGCGAATGCGCAATGCGGCGACAACACGACCTGGTCGGCACCCGCCGCAGCTGCGGTGCGGATCATCGTGCCGACGTTGCCCGGATCCTGCACGTCTTCGAGCAACAGGCAGAACCGGCCCGGCGACGTGTTCGCGGGCATCGGCGTCGGCACGACGGCGAGCATCGCCACGTCGGCCGGAAGCGTCGCGAGCTCGGCGAACAACGTTCGCGACACGACGAGCATGCGTGACGGCGGAACGTAAGCGACCAGTTCTGCCACGTCGCTCCGCGCAAGAACTTCATCGAGGACGACAACCGTTTCGGGCGCGCCGATCCGCCTGCGATAAACGTCGATCAGGTGGACACCTTCGAGCACGCAACGGCCGCTCTTGCGGCGATCGCGCGACGAGGCGATCAGTCGCGCGACTTCGCGCAGGCGCGGATTGTGCGGACTTTCGACGCGCAAGGTTCAGAGACGACGAGGAATCGGAGACGATTTTCGCCGCCGATACGCGCGCGGGCGCACTCGCGAAAATCGTCTCCGACCTACTTCGGTTTTTCCGATTTCGTCTTCGTCGCCGTCGCGGCCGGCTTAACGCCGGTGCCGCCGCGCTCGATCTGGAAGAACACCTCGTCGTTGCGGATCATCCCGAGCTCGGCGCGGGCACGCTCCTCGATCGCTTCGTAGCCGGCCTTGAGGTCGCGCACGTCGGCGTCGAGCGTTTCGTTGCGCTGCTTCAGCGTCGCGTTCGTTTCGCGCTGGGCGGCGAGCTGGCGGCCGTACTCGCGCACCTGCAGCCAGCCGCCCTTGCCGAGCCACATCGGATACTGCAGGCCGACGATCAGGGCGACGAACGCGAGAGCGAGCCAGCGCATGGTCTAGCGAAGATTGAAGAACGCGGCGCGGCCGGGATAGCTCGCCGCGTCACCCAGATCTTCCTCGATGCGCAGGAGCTGGTTGTACTTGGCGATGCGATCGGAGCGCGACAGCGATCCCGTCTTGATCTGGCCGGCATTGGTGCCGACCGCAATGTCGGCGATCATCGAATCCTCGGTTTCGCCGGAACGGTGCGAGACGATCGCCGTGTAGCCGGCGCGATTGGCCATCGTGATCGCCGCGAATGTCTCCGACAGTGTGCCGATCTGGTTGATCTTGATCAGGATCGAGTTCGCGACACCCTTCGCGATGCCTTCCTTCAGGATCTTCGTGTTTGTCACGAAGATATCGTCGCCGACGAGTTGCACGCGCTTGCCGAGGCGCTCGGTCAGGTACTTCCAGCCGTCCCAGTCATCCTCGGCCATGCCGTCCTCGATGCTGATGATCGGGTACTTGTCGCACCACGTGGCGAGAACGTCGGCGAATTCGCGCGCCGTCAGTGCGCGGTTCTCCGATTCGAGCCGATACGCACCCTCGCGATGGAACTCGCTGGCCGCGCAATCGAGCGCGAGCGCGATGTCCGAGCCCGGCGTGTAGCCGGCCTTGTCGATCGCTTCGACGAGCAACTGCAGCGCGGCCTCGTTCGACGCGAGGTCGGGCGCGAAGCCACCCTCGTCGCCGACCGTCGTCGGCATGCCGCGCTCGTCGATCAGCTTCTTCAGCGTGTGAAAGACCTCGGCGCCGTAGCGCACCGCCTCGCGGAACGTCGGCGCGCCGAGCGGCACGAGCATGAATTCCTGCAGGTCGATGCGGTTGTTCGCGTGCGCGCCGCCGTTGATCACGTTCATCAGCGGCACCGGCAACTGCATTTCGCCCGCGCCGCCGAGATAGCGGTAAAGCGGCAGCGAGCATTCCTCGGCGGCTGCCTTCGCAACGGCACAGGACACGGCGAGGATCGCGTTCGCGCCGAGCCGCGCCTTGTTGTCGGTGCCGTCGAGATCGATCAGCGTGCGGTCGATCAGGCCCTGCTCGGTCACGTCGAGGCCGAGGACCGCTTCGCAGATTTCGGTGTTGACGTTCTCGACCGCTTTCGTCACCCCCTTGCCGGAATAGCGCGCCTTGTCGCCATCGCGCAGTTCGATCGCTTCCTTCGAGCCGGTGGATGCGCCGGACGGAACGGCCGCGCGGCCCGATACGCCGGACTCGAGCACGACGTCGGCTTCGATGGTGGGATTGCCGCGCGAGTCGAGGATTTCGCGGGCGATGACGTCGACGATGGCGGTCATTGTCAGAGATCAGATATCGGGTATCGGGTATCAGACTTCGGCGAAACCGCGCTCCTTCACGATCGCGTCCAGTTCCTTCAGCGTCTCGAGCAGCGCTCGCATTTGGTGAAGCGGCCACGCGTTGGGGCCGTCGGACAGCGCCTGATCGGGATTCGGATGCGTTTCCATGAACACGCCGGCCACACCGGCCGCAACGGCGGCGCGCGCGAGCAGCGGCACGAACTCGCGCTGGCCACCCGACGACGTGCCCTTGCCGCCCGGCAATTGCACGGAATGCGTGGCGTCGAACACGACGGGACAACCGGTGTCGCGCATGATCGCGAGCGCGCGCATGTCGGAGACGAGGTTGTGATAGCCGAACGACGCGCCACGTTCACAGACGAGCACGTTGTCCGCGCGACTCGCGGCCTTCGCTTTCGCAACGACCTGCTGCATGTCCTCGGGTGCGAGGAACTGTCCCTTCTTGATGTTCACCGGCTTGCCGGCGCGCGCGACGGCCTGGATGAAGTCGGTTTGGCGGCAAAGGAACGCCGGCGTCTGCAACACGTCGACGACCGACGCCGCCGCCTGGATTTCGTCCTCGGCGTGCACGTCGGTCAACACGGGAACCGCGACGTGCTTGCGCACGTCAGCGAGGCTGCGCAGCCCCTCGTCCATTCCAGGACCGCGAAACGACGCGTGCGAGCTGCGGTTGGCCTTGTCGTACGACGACTTGAAGACGAACGGGATTTCGAGGTCGGCGCAGATCTGCTTCAACTCACCCGCGACGTCCATCTGCAGCTGCCGCGATTCGACGACGCAGGGACCGGCGATCAGGAAAAAGGGGCGATCGAGGCCGACGTCGTAGCCACAAAGGTTCATCGGTCGCGACGGGCCGCCCCGAGCGACCGATGCGCCCCCCGGGGGGCAGCGAGCACAGCGAGCGTGGCGGGATGTACCACTATGCCGACGCGACAAGGCGCGGCATCGCGCCGGTGCCGCTGCCTTGCGTCGCGCGCTTCTGATGCTCGATCGCGGCGCGCACGAAGCTCACGAACAGCGGATGCCCGCGCCGCGGATTCGATGTGAATTCGGGGTGGAACTGGCAGCCGAAGAACCACGGATGGCGCGGCAGCTCGATCATCTCGCACAGATCGCCGGCGCTCGCGCTTTTCGTCCAGGCGCCGACCGTCAGTCCCGCCGCCTCGATTCGCGGCAGGTAATGATTGTTGACCTCGTAGCGATGACGGTGCCGCTCGGACACCGTGGTCGACCCGTAGATCCGGTGCGCAAGCGATCCCGGCACCACGTCGCACGCTTGCGAGCCGAGCCGCATCGTGCCGCCCAGGTCGGAGGCCGCATTGCGCTTTTCGATCGTGCCGTCGCGGTTCTGCCACTCGGTGATCAGCGCGACCACCGGATGCGGCGTCGTCGCGTCGAACTCCGTGCTGTTCGCATCGGCAAGGCTCGCCATGTGACGTGCGTACTCGATCACGGCGAGTTGCATGCCGAGGCAGATGCCGAGGTACGGAATCCCGTGCTCGCGCGCGTAACGGATCGCAGCGATCTTGCCTTCGACACCGCGCTTGCCGAAACCGCCGGGCACCAGGATCGCATCCACTTTGTCGAGTGCGGCGGTGCCGTCGCGTTCGATCGCTTCCGAATCGACGTAATGAATCTGCACGCGCGAGCGGGTGTGAATGCCGGCGTGCGTCAGTGCTTCGGACAGCGATTTATACGACTCGGTGAGCTCGACGTACTTGCCGACCATCGCGATGTGGACGACGCGCTCGGGATGCTCGAGCGCATCGACGAGGCGCTCCCATGTCGAGAGGTTCGCAGGCGGCGGGTCGATCGCGAGCTTCTTGCAGACGATGACGTCGAGGCCTTCGCGAGAAAGCGCGAGCGGGATCTTGTAGATCGAATCGGTATCGAGCGCCGGGATCACCGCATCGGGCGCCACGTTCGTGAACAGCGCAATCTTGCGCCGGTCGCCGTCGGGAATCGGCCGGTCGGCTCGGCACAGCACGACGTCGGGCTGGATGCCGATCTCGCGCAATTCCTTCACCGAGTGCTGCGTCGGCTTGGTCTTCATCTCGCCAGCCGTCGGGATGTACGGCACCAGCGTCAGGTGGATGTAGCAGACGTTGTCGCGGCCGAGCGTGATGCCCATCTGCCGGATCGCCTCGAGGAACGGCAGCGATTCGATGTCGCCGACGGTGCCGCCGACTTCGACGACGGCGACTTCGGCATCGCCGGCGCCGCTCCGGATCCAGCCCTTGATCTCGTCGGTGATATGCGGGATCACCTGCACGGTGCCGCCAAGGTAGTCGCCGCGGCGCTCCTTGCGGATCACGCTTTCGTAGATCTGGCCGGTGGTGAAGTTGTTGCGCTTCGTCGTCCGCACGTCGGTGAAGCGCTCGTAGTGACCGAGGTCGAGGTCGGTCTCGGCGCCGTCATCGGTGACGAAGACTTCGCCGTGCTGGAACGGCGACATCGTCCCCGGATCGACGTTGATGTACGGATCGAGCTTGAGATTGGTGACGCGGACGCCGCGGGAGGTGAGAATCGCGGCGAGCGACGCGGCGGCGATGCCCTTCCCCAGTGAGGAAACGACGCCGCCCGTCACGAACACGAACTTGGTCATCGGCTGGCCAGTTCCGGAAATTGGTATTTTACCGGAACAGGCTTGCGCCGTGAACGCGCGGCTGGCGAAATCGCGCGCGACATGTCGCGCGTGCAGCGCCGTTACAACGCGCTAGGCGAACTGCAAACCGCGCGCCATGCGCTCGCGCGTCGCTTCACGTCCGACGAGCTCGAGCACCGCGTCGATTGCCGGCGTCTTGAGCGTGCCCGCGACGAGCGCACGCAGCGGCATCATCAGCTGCGCAGGCTTCAGTGGGTGCCGTGCAGCCTCGGCCTTGATCGTCGTGCCGAGCGTTGCGCGTTCCCAAGGAATGGTTGCGAACTCGGCGTGCAACGCGACGAGCGCCGCGCGGTTGGCATCGGTGATCTGCTCCGCCAGCATCGCGGGATCGACGGCAGGCGCCGCGTAGAAATAGCCTGCGGCATCGGCCATTTCGACGAGCGTCGCTGCGCGATCGCGCAGCAGCGCCGCGACACGGTCGGGTCCCGGGCCACCTTCCAGGCGCAGACCGGCAGCGACGAGAAACGGTGTCAGCCGGCGGCCGAGTTCGGCGTCGTCGAAGCGCTTCAGGTGCTCATGATCGAGCCACCTGAGCTTTTCCGGGTCGAAGCGCGCTGGCGACGGCGTCAATCCCTCCAGATTGAACCAGCCGACGAACTCGTCGACGCTGAACACTTCGGCATCGCCATGCGCCCAGCCGAGCCGTGCGAGGTAATTGACGATCGCCTCGGGGACGTAACCGTCGTCGCGGTATTGGAGGACGCCGCGCGCGCCGTGGCGCTTCGACAGCCGCTCGCCATCCGGCGTCAGCACCGTCGGCAGGTGCGCGTAAACCGGCGGCGTCGCACCGAGCGCGCGCATGATGTTGATCTGCCGCGGCGTGTTGTTCACGTGGTCGTCGCCGCGGATCACGTGCGTGATGCGCATGTCGATGTCGTCGACGACGACGCAGAAGTTGTACGTCGGCGTGCAGTCGGCGCGGGCGATGACGAGGTCGTCGAGCTCGCGGTTCGCGATCTCGATGCGGCCTTTGACGGCATCGTCCCATGCGACGACGCCGTCGTCGGGATTGCGAAAGCGAAAGACCGGCGCAACACCGTCGGGCGGCGTCTTGCCCCGGGCCTTCTCCGGGCGCCAGCGGCCGTCGTAACGCGGCTTCTCGCCACGCGCCATCTGCTCGGTGCGCAACTGCTCGAGCTCGGCCGGCGTCGTATAGCAGCGGTACGCCAAGCCACGCGCGAGCATGTCGTCGAGCACTTCGCGATAGCGATCCATCCGCTGCATCTGATGATACGGCCCCTCGTCGTACTCGAGACCGAGCCAGTGCATCGTATCGACGATCGCCTGCGTGGCCTCCGGTGTCGAGCGCTGCTGGTCGGTGTCCTCGATGCGCAGGATGAACGTGCCGCCATGATGGCGCGCGAACGCCCACGGGAACAGCGCCGAGCGGATGTTGCCGAGGTGCAGGAAACCGGTGGGACTGGGCGCGAAACGGGTACGGACCATTCAGGGGTCGGAAGTCAGAAGACAGAGTCAGAAACGCCGGCGATGGGTACCAGGCGGTGGCGCGCCCAAGGCGCAATCATGATTCGTGTCACGGTACCCAACGAAGATCCAGTGTAGTCGGAAGGGCCGGATTCGGCGGCTCGTCGTGCAGCGTCACGGGTCCCGGCGCATGTCCGTGCGGCCAGAAGCGCGAGCGCCGTCGCGATTCGGCTTCGCTTGCATTCACCGGAAACGCGTCGTAGTTGCGACCGCCAGGATGTGCGACGTGATACGTGCAGCCGCCGAGCGAACGCTGCGACCAGCGGTCGACGAGATCGAAGCGCAGCGGGGCCTGCACGCCGATCGACCGATGCAGCGACGATGGCGGATTCCACGCCTTGAAGCGCACGCCGGCGACGAATTCGCCGGGCACGCCGGTCGGCGTCATCGGCAACGCGCGTCCATTGCACGTCACGGCATGGCGCTCGGCGACGAAGCCGGTCGCCTTCATCTGCAGCCGTTCGACCGACGAGTCGACGTAGCGCGACGTGCCGGCCCGATGGATCTCTTCGCCGAGCACGTGCCAGGGCTCGATCGCCTGCCGCAACTCGAGGGTGATGCCGGCGTAGGTGACGCTGCCGAAGTGCGGAAAGCGGAACTCGACGAACGGATCGAACCAGTCGGATGCGAACGCGAAATCATGGCGCGCGAGATCGCCGATCACGTCGCGCAGGTCGGCGATGACGAAATGCGGCAGCAGCCACCGATCGTGCAGCGCGGTGCCCCATGGCACGAGGGGCGCGCGGTAGGGCTCGCGCCAGAAACGCGCAACGAGCGCACGCAGCAGGAGCATTTGCACCGCGGCCATCCGCGCATGCGGGGGCATCTCGAACGCTCGGAATTCGAGCAGTCCCAGACGGCCCGTCGGCGTGTCGCGCGAATGCAGCTTGTCGATCGAGAATTCGGCGCGATGCGTGTTGCCCGTGAGGTCGGTCAGCAGATGGCGCAGCAGCGAATCGACGTCGTCCGGCTCGACCGGGCCGGCGGCCTGCAGCCGCGCGAGTTGCTGAAACGCAATCGCGAGCTCGTAGAGACGGTCGTCGCGCGCCTCGTCGACGCGTGGCGCCTGGCTCGTCGGTCCGATGAAGTTGCCGGAAAAAAGATAGGACAACGCCGGATGGTTCTGCCAATAGGTAATCAGGCTCTGCAGCAGATCGGGTCGGCGCAACAGCGGACTGTCGTCGAGCGTCGCTCCGCCGAGCGTCACGTGGTTGCCGCCACCGGTGCCCGCGTGGCGGCCGTCGAGCATGAACTTCTCGGTCGCCAGTCCCGTGAGCCGCGCCTCGTCGTAGAGCGTGCGCGTGATTTCGACGAGCTCGGGCCAAGACGATGCCGGTTGCACGTTCACCTCGATCACGCCGGGATCGGGCGTCACCAGCAACGCGCGAAGCCGCGGATCGCGCGGCGGCGGATAGCCTTCGATCACGAGCGCGATGCGCGTTTGCGCCGCGCTCGCCTCGATCGCAGCGACAAGCGCGATGTAGTCGCCGACGCGTTCGATCGGCGGCACGAAGATCGCCACGTGGCCTGCGCGCGCTTCGACGGTCAGCGCGGTCTTGACCGGCAACGCTTCCGGCAGTGACGCGAGCGGCAAACGGAAACCAAGCGGGGAATCGCCGGCGACTGCCTGCAGGCGACCGTCGGGAAAGGGCCATGCGCTGCTTTGCCACCTCGTCGCTTCGTCCTCCGTTTGCATCGCCGCCAACGGCAGCACGAAGCCGATCAGCGCTTCGCGCTTCTCGTCGCGTTCGTAGGCGCCGATGACGTGCGGGTTTGCCACCGCCAATCGCTCGACGAGCACATCGAGCACCTGACGCGCATCGTCGAGCGAATTCACGCCGTGCGTGCGCGTATCGGCCAGCCGTGTTGCGTCGTGCCACAGCGGCACCCCGTCGGCACGCCAGTGGACGCCGAGCGCCCACCGTGGCAGCGGCTCGCCCGGATACCACTTGCCCTGTCCGTGGTGCAGAAGACCGCCGGGTGCGAAGCGCGTCTTCAATTTGCGCAGAAGCGTCTCGGCGCGCTCGCGTTTCGCCGGCGACAGCGCGGTGATGTTCCACTCGGGCGCGTCGGGATCGTCGATCGCGACGAACGTCGGCTCGCCGCCTTGCGTCAGCCGCACGTCCTGCGCCGCGAGCGCCGCGTCGACGCGTTCGCCGAGCGCATCGATCGCCTGCCACTGCGCGTCGCTGTACGGGCGCGTGACGCGCGGCGCCTCGTCGAGCCGCGCGACGCTCATCGTGAAGTCGAATTGCACGTCCGCAACGTCGGCCAATCCGGTGATCGGCGCCGCGCTGCCGGGACTTGCGGTGCAGGCGAGCGGAAGATGGCCTTCGCCGGCGAGGAGCCCCGATGTCGGATCGAGTCCGATCCATCCGGCGCCCGGGACGTACGCTTCCGCCCACGCGTGCAGATCGGTGAAATCGCGCTCGACCCCGGGTGGACCGACAAGCGGCTTCACGTCCGGCGCGAGCTGGATCAGATAGCCGGACGCAAACCGCGCGGCAATCCCGAGACGGCGCAGCACCTGCACGAGCAGCCACGCCGAGTCGCGGCACGAGCCGCGTTGCAGGGCCAGCGTATCGTCGGGCGCCTGCACGCCGGGCTCCATGCGCACGACATAGCCGACATCGTCCTTCACGCGCTGGTTTGCGCGCACGAGCAGATCGACGGTGGAGATGCCGCGCGGCGCCTCGTCACGAAAACGCTTGACCCAGGCCTGCAGCCGATCGCCGTCGTTCGCCGTTTCGAGAAACGGCGCGAGCTCCTTGGCGAGCGCGGGCGCGTACGCGAACGGAAACGCCTGCGCATCCGGCTCGACGAAGAAGTCGAATGGATCGACGACCGTCAGCTCGGCGTGCAGATCGACCGTGACCTCGAGCCGATCGGTCTTCTGCGGAAAGACGACGCGCGCGACGAAATTGCCGTACGGATCCTGCTGCCAGTTGATGAAATGCTCGGCGGGCTCGATCGACAGCGAATACGCGAGGATCGGCGTGCGGCAATGCGGCGCCGGTCGCAGCCTGATCTCATGCGGGGAAAGCGCGACCTCCCGGTCGTAGCGATAGCGCGTGCGGTGCGCGAGGGCGACGCGGATGGGCATGCGCCGTCGCGAGCCGCGCGGTCAGAGCCAGTCGGGATCGGGGAGCTGCGCGAACACGCGTCGCAGGCCCTCGCCCCACTGGTGATGGATCAGCTGAAAGTACGGATCGAACTCCTGGATGCGCCGCTGCAGCGCCACCTTCAGGCTGCCGGTCTCGTAGACGAGCAGGTCGATCGGCAAGCCGACCGAGATGTTCGAGCGCATCGTCGAATCGAACGAGACGATCGTGCATTTGGTGGCATCGAGCAGCGTCGTGCCGCGATGGACGACGCGGTCGATCACCGGTTTGCCGTACTTCGATTCGCCGATCTGGAAATAGCAGGTGTCGGGCGTCGCCTCGATGAAGTTGCCCTCGCTGTACACCTCGAAAAGCCGCGGCGCCTCGCCGTGCACCTGACCGCCGACGATGAAGTTCGCCGACGCGTCGATGTTGTTCTGCACCATGTACGGGCCGTCTCGCGCGCGGACCTCGCGCAGCGCATCGCCAAGGAGGCGCGCGACTTCGAACATCGACGTGGCGCTCCAGACGTGGTGCTCCGATTCTCCGCCCCGCGCCTGCTGCTCGAGGATGTTGATCGCGTTCTGCGTGACCGACAGGTTGCCCGAGGACAGCATGACGACGACGCGATCGGCATCGCGCGCGAAAACGCGCATCTTGGAAAACCGGGCGATGTGATCGACGCCCGCGTTGGTGCGCGAATCGGACGCGAAGATCATTCCGGCGTCGAGCGACATGGCCACGCAATAAGTCATGAGAAATCGGTTCAAATGTTCATTGCAACCACTGGATTGTACTGCTGTATGGCATTACGCCGGGACGAGAAACGTCCTGTTCACCTCGTCGCTCAGCCGCGCGGCGTGGGCAAGGAACTCGGTCAGGTACTCGTGCAGCCCGAAGGCCATGATGTCGTCGGTGCGGCCGTAATGAAGGCGTGCGTGCATCTCGCCGGCCATGCGTTCGATCTCATGGCTTTGCGCGTCGCACAGGAGCGCGAGGGTGTCGTAGATCAGGTTCATGCAGCTATGCAACGAGCGCGGCATGTCGTCGCGCAGGATGAGGAGCTCGGCAATGCGCCGCGGCGAGATGACGTCGCTGTAGATCTTGCGGTACGCCTCGAATCCCGACAGCGACTGCAGCAGCGACGCCCACTGATAGTAGTCCACCGCGCCGCCGACGTCGGCGACCGACGGCAACAGGATGTGGTACTTCGTGTCGAGGATGCGCGCCGTGTTGTCGGCGCGTTCCATGTGCGTGCCGAGGCGGATGAAATGGTACGCCTCGTCGCGCAGCATCGTGCCGAACGTGACGCCGCGAAACAGGTGCGAGCGCATCTTCACCCAGTCGAGGAAGTCGGAGACGCCGCGGCGCTGGATCTGCTCGTAGTCGCAGTCGCGCATCTCGATCCACGTCGAGTTGAGATCCTCGTACATCTCGGACGTGATCGCGCCGCGGACGGTCCGCGCCGACTCGCGTGCCGCGTCGAGGCAGGCATGGATCGACGACGTATTCGATGGGTCGAGGATCATGAAGCGCAGCGCGTTCTCGGCGGTCAGCTCCGGATAGCGCTCGTAATACGCGCTCGCGAGACCCGACGTGATCAGCGGCACCGACCACGGCGCCGCCCACGCGAGCCCCGGTTCGCCGACCTGATACGGCAGAAGCGACGTGCGGTACGTCACGTCGAGCAGGCGCGCGGTGTTCTCGGCGCGCTCGACGTGGCGCGCGATCCAGTAGAGCTCGTTCGCGTGCCGGCTCAGCATGGAGTGTCGTCCCCGGCGAGCACCCACGTGTCCTTCGTGCCGCCGCCCTGGGACGAGTTGACGACGAGCGAGCCGTCGCGAAGCGCCACGCGCGTGAGCCCGCCAGCCACGACGCCCACGCCCTTCCCCGACAGCACATACGGCCGCAGGTCGATGTGCCGCGGCGCGAGGCCGGCCTCGACGAACGTCGGGCATGTCGACAGCGCGACGGTCGGTTGCGCGACGTACCGCTCGGGTGTCGCTTCGATGCGCTTGCGGAATGCCTCGCGCTCCGCGGCGCTCGCCATCGGTCCGACGAGCATTCCGTAGCCGCCCCCGCCGTGTACTTCCTTGACGACGAGATGGTCGAGATGCGCGAGCGCCTGCGCGCGATCGTCGTCGCGCGACAGCACGAGGGTCGGCACGTTTGCCAGCAACGGCTCCTCGGACAGGTAGAAGCGGATCATCGCCGGTACGTACGGATAGATCGACTTGTCGTCGGCCACGCCGGTGCCGATCGCGTTGGCGAGCGTCACGCGTCCGGCGCGGTAGGCGCCGAAGAGCCCCGGCACGCCGAGCATCGAATCGGGCCGGAACGCGAGCGGGTCGAGGAAGTCGTCGTCGACGCGCCGGTACAGCACATGCACGCGCTGCGGCCCGCGCGTCGTGCGCATGTAGACGGTGTCGTTCGCGACGAAGAGGTCCTGCCCTTGGACGAGCTCGACGCCCATCTGCTGCGCCAGGAATGCGTGCTCGAAGTACGCCGAGTTGAACGCGCCGGGTGTCATCACCGCCACCGTCGACCGCTCGCGGCCTGACGGCGCGACGGCGTGCAGGTTTTCGAGCAGCGCATCCGGATAGTGCTGGATCGGCCGGATCGACTGCGTGGCGAAGAGCTCGGGAAAGAGCCGCATCGTGATCTTGCGGTTCTCGAGCATGTACGACACGCCGGACGGCACGCGCAGGTTGTCCTCGAGCACGCAGTATTCGCCGCGCTCGTCCCGGATCACGTCGATGCCGGCGACGTGCGCGTAGATGTGGCCCGGCACGTCGACGCCGATCATCTCGCGCCGGTATTGCGAATTGCCGAGCACGCGCTCGGCGGGAATGATGCCCGCGCGCAGGATCGCCTGCTCGTGGTAGATGTCGCGCAGGAACGAGTTGAGCGCTTGTACGCGCTGTACGAGTCCTGCTTCGAGCCGCTTCCATTCGTCCGCGGGAATGATGCGCGGCACGAGATCGAACGGAATCAATCGTTCGGTGCCCGCGTCCTCGCCGTACACGGCGAACGTGATGCCGACGCGATGAAAGAGACGCTCCGCCTCTTCGCGCTTCTGTGCGATGCGATCCGGCAGCGTGCGGTCCAGCCAGTCGGCGAAGGCGCGGTAATGGGCGCGGATGCAGCCGTCCGCTGCCCGCATTTCATCGTAAGCCTGGGACGACATCGCCGGGCGCGGGGAAAAGTCGTGGGCTACAAGCAAGAGCCGGGCCGGGCTACCAAAACTGTTCGGAAACAATGAGCAGGTCGGCCCGTGCCGCCGCCGGGTCGCCGGTCGATCCGCGAATCATGGGCGTTCTGCACCGCTTCGGTGCATAAACGTCCAAGACATACTAGAACAAATTGTCAAAAGTCGTTTGAAACGGGTCTGCAGGCTATGGTTAAATCGCGGCTCCTGTCTGGGTTCGCGGGGCGGTTAGCTCAGCGGTAGAGCACTGCCTTCACACGGCAGGGGCCACTGGTTCGAACCCAGTATCGCCCACCACATGAACC
>JAICLP010000044.1 GCA_025925475.1 Burkholderiales bacterium
CTCGAGCATCGCGACGCGCTGCGCATTCGTCGCCTCGAGGCGAATGCACGATGCCTCGCGCATCGACTCGAGCAGCGCTTCGGGAACCTGCAGGCGTCCAATGCGCTGGCTCTCCGATTCGACGTAGATCGGATCCGACGCATCGAAGCCGGCGAACGCATCGACGAGCGCGCTTTCGAATGCCTTCTGCGATGGCTGCGGGGCGCCGGGAATGTCGCCGAGCAGCGACCCGCGATGACAGGCGAGCCCTTCGAGATCGAGCGCCTGCCCACCCTCGGCGGCGATCGCCGCGATCAGCCGCGACTTGCCGGAACCCGTCAGTCCGCAAACGACGCGATAGCGGAATCGCCGCGGCAACTGTGCAAGCAGTGCGACCACATGTCGCCGGTACGCGCGGTAGCCGCCGTCGAGCTGCACGGCGCGAAAGCCGATCTCGTTCAGCACGTGCACGAGCGAACGGCTGCGCTGGCCGCCGCGCCAGCAGTAGACGAGCGGCGTCCAGTCGCGCGGCTTGTTTTGCACGTGCGTCGCGACGATCTCCGCGATGTTGCGCGCGACGAGCGCCGCGCCGACCTTGCGCGCGTCGAACGCGGATACCTGCATGTAGATCGTGCCGACCCTCGCGCGCTGCGCGTCGTCGAGCACAGGCAGGTTGATGGCGCCCGGCACGTGATCCTCGGCGTACTCGGACGGCGCGCGCACATCGATGCGGTCGCGAAACGACGCGAGCTCGTCGACCATCGCGCGAAACGCGGGACGCGGCGGCGGGCCGGGTGGAAGCGCAATCATCGTTTCGAGAGCAGCGACGCGAGCGTCGGCCAGACGTTGTCGAGAATGCGCGCTTCGGCCGATGCCTTCGGGTGAATGCGATCCTCCTGGAATTGCGCGAGATCGTCGCCGAAGCCTTCGAACGCGTACGGCACGAGCGCAATCTTGTTCGCCTTCGCGACGTCGCCGAACAGCGCATCGAACCGGCGCGCGTATGCGGTGCCATAGTTGGGCGGCACCTTCATCCCGAGCAACAGCGGCTTGGCGTGCGCCGCGTGCACGGCCTTGACCATTGCGTCGAGGTTGTCCCGCGTCGCGTCGAGATTGCCACCGCGCAGCGCGTCGTTGCCGCCGAGCTCGATGACGACGATCGACGGATGATGCTCGCGCAAAAGTGCCGGCAGGCGTGCCCGTCCACCGGCTGTCGTGTCGCCGGAAATCGATGCGTTGACGACGTGCTCGGGGTAGCCATCCCTGGCGAGACGCGCCGCGAGCAGGTCGACCCAGCCTTCGCCGCGGGCGAGGCCGTAACCTGCCGAGATCGAATCGCCGACGACGAGCAGCACCGGCGCGCGCCCTTGCGCGAGCGCCGTCGTGGCGAATATCGCCGCAGCGAGCAGCAGCGCAACGAGGATCGAGGCGCGAAGCTCTAGGATCGAGGAGCCGGTGCGCCGGGCAATCGACGAATGCATCGGGCGATTGTAACCGGCAGCGAATCGGGAATCGCACGAAACGTGCCGCGTAGAATCCAACGTCGATGCCTTCTCCGATCATTCGCGCGCAGCGCCTCTCCAAGACCGTGCAAAGCGGCGATGCGCCGCTCACGATTCTGGACGACGTGACGTTCGACGTCGGCGACGGCGAAACGCTCGCGATCGTCGGCGCCAGCGGCTCCGGCAAGACGACGCTGCTCGGCTTGCTCGCAGGTCTCGACGATCCGACGTCGGGCGACGTGATGCTCGACAACGTGGCGCTCACGACACTCGATCAGGACGGGCGCGCGGCCCTGCGCCAGCGGCTGCTGGTCTTCGTGTTCCAGTCGTTCCAGCTGCTGCCCGCGTTGACGGCGCTCGAGAACGTGATGCTGCCGCTCGAGCTCGCGGGCGTGCCCGATGCAACGCCGCGCGCACGCGAATGGCTCGCGCGTGTCGGGCTCGCGAAGCGCACGCATCATCATCCGCGGCAGCTTTCCGGCGGCGAGCAACAGCGCGTCGCGATCGCGCGCGCGTTCGCGAGCGATCCGAAGATCCTGATGGCCGACGAGCCGACCGGCAATCTCGACAACGCGACCGGCGTGGAGATCGCGCAGCTCATGTTCCGGCTCAATCGGGAGCACGGCACGACGCTGCTGCTCGTCACTCACGACGTGACGATCGCAAGCCGCTGCGAGCGGCGCATTTCGCTCGCGGCCGGACGGCTCGTCGCCGACGAGCGCTGCGAACCGCCAGCGTCATGCAAACTTTCCGCCTCGCGCTGCGCCTAGCCGCTCGCGACTGGCGCGCGGGCGAGTTGCGCGTGCTGATCGTCGCGATCATGCTCGCCGTCGCGAGCGTCGGCACCGTCGCGTTCTTCGCCGATCGCGTCAAGCAGGGACTCGCGCGACAGGCGAACCTGTTGCTCGGGGCGGACCTGATGGTGAGCGGCGATCATCCACTCCCGGACGTTTATGCGAGCGAAGCGAAAGCGCTGGGTTTGGCGACGTCGCCCGCGATCCGCTTCAACAGCATGATCGCGCAGGCGGACGTCAAGGACGCCAATGCGGTGCTGACCGACGTCAAGGCGGTGACGCAAGGGTATCCATTGCGCGGCAGCGTCACGCTCGTCGATCCGGCAAGCGGCGAAAAACGCGCGGCGCGCGGCATTCCGGGCGTCGGTGAAGCGTGGATCGACACGCGCCTCGCCGATCGAACCGGCGCGCACGTGGGCAGCAAGCTCGCAGTCGGCGACGCGACGCTCACGGTCAGCGAAATCATCGCGCAGGAACCGGAGATCGCAGGCCTCACGTTCGCGCCCGGGCCGAAGCTTCTGATCAATCTGCATGACGTGCCGGCCACGCATCTTTTGACGCCCGGCAACCGCGCAACGTGGCGCTTGCTCGTCGCTGCGGACAAGAGCGGCGAGCTCGACCGTTATCGCACGTTCGTCGCCGCGCACATCGAACCAGGTCAGCGCGTCGAAAGCGTGCGCGACCTGCGTCCCGAGGTGCGGCAGACGCTCGAGCGGGCGGAGCGCTTCCTTGGTTTGTCGGCGCTCGTCGCCGTGCTGCTCGCAGCGGTTGCCGTCGCGCTCGCCGCGTCGCGCTACCTGCGCAGGCATCTCGATGCGGCGGCGATGTTTCGCTGCTTCGGCGCGCGGGTCTCGCAGACGCTGGCACTGTTCGTGATCCAGTTCGTCGTCTTCGGGATCGCGGCGAGCGCCGTCGGGCTCGTCGCCGCATTGATCGGCCAGGAGTTGCTCGCGGCGCTGCTCGCGGGTGCCGTCGTCACGACGTTGCCGTCGCCGTCGTACATGCCGGCCGTGGCTGCGCTCGCAACCGGCATCGCGCTGCTGTTCGGATTCGCGCTGCCGCCGCTCGTTGCGCTCGCCAACGTGCCGCCGCTTCGCGTGCTGCGTCGCGACCTGCCGCGTCCGCGCGCGAGCGCGCTGCTCGCCTACGCGTGCGGTGTCGCGACCATCGCTTTGCTCGTTGGCTGGCAGGCGCGCGAGGCGCAGGCCGCCGGCATCATGCTTGCCGGCGTCGCCGGCCTGCTCGTCGCGGCGGGCGTGCTCGCATGGCTTCTGCTCGCGCTGCTGCGGCGCGTGCCCGCCCGCGGCGTTTCGTGGCGCTTCGGCCTCGCGAATTTGCGGCGACGCGCGCTCGCATCGAGCCTGCAGATCGGCGCGCTCGCGCTCGGGCTCACCGCACTGCTGCTGCTCACCGTCGTCCGCGGCGATTTGCTGCGCGACTGGCGTGCGAGCCTTCCGCCCGATGCGCCGAATCAATTCCTCGTCAACGTGCTGCCCGACCAGGTCGTCGATGCGCGCGGCTGGCTCGCGCAGCGCCTCGGCGTCGACCCGCAGTTCAAGCCGATGGTGCGCGGGCGCCTCGTCGAGTTGAATGGCGCGCCGCTCGATGTGTCGCACTACGAGGACACGCGGGCGCGAAGGCTCGCGCAGCGCGAATTCAACCTGTCGTGGACCGATACGTTGCCGATCGGCAACCGCGTCGTCGACGGACATTTCTGGAGCTCGAGCGCGCGGGGCGCCGACGCCGGCATCTCGCTCGAGGAAGGCATCGCGAAGACGCTCGGGGTGAAGGTCGGCGATCGGCTGACGTTCGACGCGGGCGGCATCAGGATCAGTGCGCCCGTCACGAGCACGCGCAAGGTCGACTGGGACAGCTTCCGGGTCAACTTCTTCGCGCTTTTCGCACCTGGTGCGCTCGACCGGTTGCCGGCAACGTACATCGCCGCGTTTCGCGCGCCGCAAGGCGACGTGCGCTGGCTGTCGGGCCTCGTGCAGCGCTATCCGAACATCCTGTCGATCGACGTCGCCGAAATCCTCGCGCAGGTGCAGTCGATCGTCGAGCGCGTCGCGCGCGCCGTCGAGTTCGTGTTCCTGTTCACGCTCGCCGGCGGCCTGCTCGTGCTGCAGGCGGCGATCGCATCGACGCAGGACGAGCGCAAGTTCGACGCGGCGATCGTGCGCACGCTCGGCGCGTCGCGCGCGCAGTTGCGCGGTGCGCATGCGGCCGAGTTCCTGCTGCTCGGCGCGCTGGCGGGCTTCCTTGGCGCCGTGGGCGCGACGGCGATCGGCTGGGCGCTCGCCGATCGCGTCTTCAACATCCCGTTCACCGGCAATGCGCTCGTGTTCGTCTACGGGATCGTCGGCGGCGCGCTGGCCGTGCTTTGTGCCGGATGGCTCGGCACGCGCGAGACCGTGCGCGAGCCGCCGCTGCGGGTGTTGCGCGAGCTCGGGTAGGGGTCAGAGACGACTTTCACACGAAGTCGTCTCTGACCCCATTTCGGTGTTCGCCGTAAGGATTGCATAGGATTGCAGTCCCGCGGCACAATATGCACTTCCAATGGACACAATCTCGCAGAGCTTCGCGCTGGCGCTCGGCATGGTCGCGCATCTCGATCCGCGGCTCACGCAGATCGTGGGTCTGTCGATCGCAATCAGTCTGACCTCGACGCTGTGCTCGGCGGCGATCGGGTTGCCGCTCGGGGCGGCGGTCGCCATTGCGCGCTTTCCGGGACGCGGCCCGCTGATCGTCGCGCTCAATGCGGCGATGGGCCTGCCGCCGGTCGTCGTGGGTCTGCTCGTCTATCTGCTGTTGTCGCGCGCGGGCCCGCTCGGCGAATTCGGGTTGCTGTTCACGCCGACGGCAATGGTGATCGCACAGACGATCCTGATCGTGCCGATCATTGCCGCGCTCACGCGCCAGATCGTCGAGGATGCGTGGGTCGAGTATCGCGAGCAATTGCGCAGCCTGAACGCATCGTGGCGGCAATCCACGGTGACGCTCCTGTGGGACACGCGCTGGTCGCTCCTAACCGTGCTGCTGGCAGGTTTCGGACGCGCCGCATCGGAAGTGGGCGCCGTCATCATCGTCGGCGGCAACATCGACGGTGTCACGCGCGTGATGACGACGGCCATCGCGCTCGAGACGAGCAAGGGTGACCTGGCCCTCGCGCTCGGGCTTGGCATCGTTCTGCTGACGCTCGTCATGCTGGTGAACGTCGGCGCGCACCTGACGCGCCAGTGGGCGAGGGTGCGCTTTGGGTGATGCGGAGGTCATCGCGGGTCTGCCGATCGTCGCATCGGGCATCACGATCGTCCGTGGCGGCACGCGCGTGCTCGACGGCATCGAGCTCACGATCGAGGCGCGATCGCGCACGTTCATCCTCGGGGCGAACGGCGCCGGCAAGAGCATGCTGCTGCGTGTGCTGCATGGATTGATCGCGCCCGATGCCGGCACCGTCAGGTGGGGGCGCCAGACGGCCCGCCCGATCAACCAGGCAATGGTGTTTCAGCGTGCTTGCCTGCTCCGCCGCTCCGCGGCCGGCAACGTTCGTCATGCACTCGCGCTCGCCGGCATTCGCCGATCGGAAGCGCGTCAACGGGTCGACGACGCGCTCGCCCGCGTCGGCCTGACGGCGATCGCCGATCGGCCTGCCCGGGTGCTCTCGGGTGGCGAGCAGCAGCGCCTTGCGCTTGCGCGCGCGTCGGCGCTCGAGCCCGAGGTGCTGTTCCTCGACGAGCCGACGGCGAGCCTGGACCCGCCGGCGACCCGTGCGGTCGAGAGCATCGTTTCCGCGATTCATGCGCGCGGCACGACGATCGTGATGACGACGCACAGCCTCGGCCAGGCGAAGCGGCTTGCCGACACCGTGGTATTCCTCGATGCGGGACGCGTCACCGAAATCGCCGACGCGACGCAGTTCTTCGCTGCGCCGCGTTCACCGGAAGCAAGGGCCTTTCTCGAAGGAGAGCGATTGTGATGAAACGCTTCATCGGCAGTCTCGTCGTCATGCTCGGCATGCTGGTCGCAACCTGCGCAGCGGCCGAACAGCCGTTCATCGTCGTCGCGTCGACGACGTCGACCGAGCAGTCCGGATTGTTCGGTCATCTTCTGCCGTCGTTCACAAAGGACACCGGCATCGAGGTGCGCGTGGTCGCCGTCGGCACCGGCCAGGCGCTCGACATCGGCCGGCGCGGCGACGCCGACGTCGTGTTCGTGCACGACAAGCCCGCGGAGCTCAAGTGGCTCGCCGAAGGCAACGGTGTTGCGCGCTATCCGGTGATGTACAACGACTTCGTGCTGATCGGACCGAAAGCCGATCCCGCGCACGTCGCAGGCGGCAAGGACATAGCCGTCGCGTTCCGGAAGATCGAGCAGGCGAAGGCGCCGTTCGTTTCGCGCGCCGACAAGAGCGGCACCTATTCGGCGGAGTTGCGCCTGTGGAAGGACGCCGGCATCGACATCGCGAAGGACAAGGGCCCGTGGTATCGCGAGACCGGCTCGGGGATGGGACCGGCGCTCAATACCGCGGCAGGGATGAACGCCTACATTCTCTCGGATCGGGGCACGTGGCTCAATTTCAGAAACCCTGGCGACCTCGAGATCGTCGTCCAGGGCGACAAGCGGCTCTTCAATCAGTATGGCGTGATGCTCGTGAATCCCGCGAATCACCCGCAGGTGAAAAAGGGGCTCGGCCAGGAGTTCATCGACTGGCTCGTCTCGCCGCATGGTCAGCAGGTGATCGCGACCTACAAGATCGATGGGCAGCAGTTGTTCTTCCCGAACGCCGGCACCGATTCGTGATCGGTGTGCCTCCCGACGTACCATTCGGCTGGTTCGACGTACCGCCTTCGCTCAACCGCCTGCTCGGTGTCCAGTGGCTCGCACGCCGTCTCCATCCCAAGCGCTTTCCCGAGCCGCTCGCGCCGGTGGTGAAGGCGTTTCACACTCGCCATTACCGCCGCACGCCGCGCGACGCGGAGCTTCGCGCGTCGATGGAAGCGACGGGCCTGCCGCGCTGAGCGATACCCACGGGTTGCCGCCGCACGCGCAACGTCGCTTCGCGCTTGTGCTGCTGGCCGCGATGGTTGCGCTCGCCGTGCTCGCGCTCGTTGCGCTCGGCGCGGGTCGCTATCCGATCGCGCCGCGCGACATCGCGGCCATCGTGTGGGCGCACCTGACGGACAGCGCCGGACAGGGAACGGCGGATGCGGTCGTCTGGCAGATCCGCCTGCCGCGCGTCGCGGTCGCGATGCTCGTCGGCGCCGCGCTCGCGAGCGCGGGCGCCGCGTATCAGCATCTGTTCCGCAATCCGCTCGTCGCGCCGGACACGCTTGGCGTCTCATCGGGTGCCGCGCTCGGTGCGGTGCTCGGGATCTTCGCCGGCGCCGGCTTTCTCGCGATCGAGACGGCCGCGTTCGTCGGCGGATTGCTCGCCGTTACGGTCGTGATGCTGATCGCCGCGCGCCTGCGTGCGCACGATCCGCTGGTGACGCTGATCCTCACCGGCATCGTCGTCGCAAGCCTGCTCGGCGCGGCGATCTCGCTCACGAAGTACCTGGCCGATCCGTACAACGAGCTGCCCGCGATCACGTTCTGGCTGATGGGCAGCTTCGCGTCGGCGTCGAGCACCGGGATCGTCAGCCTCGTGCCGGCCGTCGCGGCGTCGCTCGTCGTGCTGCTGTTGCTGGCATGGCGCATCAACGTGCTGGCGCTCGCCGAGGACGAGGCGCGCGCGCTCGGCGTCAACACGCGGCGGCTCCGCGGCGTGGTCATTGCGGTGGCCACGCTGGCGACGGCGGCGAGCGTCGCGGTATCGGGCATCGTCGGCTGGGTCGGCCTCGTCGTTCCGCACATGGCACGCCTCGTCGTCGGTCCCGAGTTCTCGCGGCTGCTGCCCGTTGCGGCACTCTTCGGCGCTGCATTCATGCTGGTGATCGACACGCTCGCGCGCACGCTCGCGCCGATCGAGATCCCGCCCGGCATTCTCACGGCGGTCGTCGGCACGCCGGTGTTCATCGCGTTGCTCGCTCGCGCACGGCGGATGTTCTGATGCTCGACGTCCGCGACCTCGCGTTCGGTTTCGGCACGCGGCGCGTCGGCAGCGGCATCACGTTCTCGCTCGCGCGCGGCGAGACGCTCGCGGTGCTCGGCGGCAACGGCGCCGGCAAGACGACGCTCTTTCGCACGCTGCTCGGCCTGCTGCCGCCGCAGGCAGGTTCGCTTTCAGTTGGCGGCGTCGCGCTTCCTGAACTCACGCCGAGCGAGCGCGCACGGCGCCTCGCCTACGTTCCGCAGCAGCACGTTCCGGCGTTCGGATTCAGCGTCCTCGAAGCAGTGCTGATGGGTCGCGCATCGCTCGTCGGAACATTCGCGCGCCCGGGCAGCGACGATTACCGCGCGGCGCACGGCGCGCTTGCGACGCTTCGCATCGACGCGCTCGCGCAACGCCCGGTCACCGAAATCTCGGGTGGCGAGCGCCAGCTCGTCATGATTGCGCGCGCACTCGCGCAGCAGGCGGCCGTGCTCGTGCTCGACGAGCCGACGGCGAGTCTCGACTTCGGCAACCGTGCGCGCGTGCTCGGCGAGATCGATCGGCTGCGCGAGAGCGGCATGACGATCCTTTTCTCGACGCACGAGCCCGACCAGGCGCTCGCGCACGCCGATCGCGCGCTGCTGCTCGCCGACGGCAGGATGCTCGCGCTCGACCGGGTCGAGCGCGCATTGACGGCCGAGAACATCGAGCGGCTGTATCGCACGCCCGTACGTCTCGTCAGGATCGATAACCGGCGCTATGCCTGCGTTCCGGCAGCATGAACAAGCTGTCGTCCACAGAAAGCGTGTCTGCGACGCGCAATGTGCGCGAAAGCGACAACGTTCAAGACCGTCGAACCGTACGCTCGTCGCCCGCCACGCAAACGGCGCCGTGATCGAGCATACTTATGACGTCGGCATAGCGGTCCGCCGGCGAGGTCACGAGAACGCCAAACGCGTCACACATTCCGGTATCGATCATGTCATCGAGCAAATCGAGCAGCAGCCTTCACAAACGCAAGCTCGCGGCGGCGCTGAAGCGGATGGGCACATCGCTCGCCACGCATACCAATTCCACGTTCAAGCCCTCGAGCGCGGCCTCGAAAGCGCTCGAGGAGTTCAAGGCTCGCCGCGCGGCCGAGAAGCTCGGGATCCTACCGGCGGCCAAGTCGAAGGTCGTCGAGCGGTACGAGATCGACGTCGACACCGCAACCGTCACGAAGCTGCCGCTCCGGATCAAGACGCGCTGAAGAGGAAGGCGCGCGCAGGCGCGCCGCACGCCGCCGCCCTCGCCGACGCATTCGGCAGGCGCGGCGCGGCCATCGCGCTCGCATTGTCGATACTTGTCGTGCTGGCGCTGCACGTCGTCGGCCTCGGTGGCGATTTCCTGTCGGACGACTTCAGTCATCTGAGCGTCATCGCGCAAAACGACGCGCGCGGCACGCTGGGCGCGTGGCTCGTCGAGCGTTTCTTCCACGGTCTCGACAACGGCAACTTCGCCTTTCGCCCGCTCGCGTTCGTGAGCTATGCGCTCGACTGGCGCGCGTACGGCGCGAATGCGACCGGTTGGCATTTGACGAATCTCGCGCTGTATTTCGTCAATGCGCTCGCCGCCGCGGCGCTTGTCGGCCAATGGCTGCGCGGTGCACCGGGCAGGGGCGCCGGCGCACTGACGGCCGCCGCGGCGATGGTCGCCTTTCCGTTCGCTGGCGAAATTTCGTTCTGGCCGGTCGGCCGCTTCGACCTGCTCGCGGCGCTGTTCAGCCTGCTTTACCTGCATGCGCTGCCGCCTGCTGCAACCGCACGTCCCATCAATCACGCGTGGCGCGTGCTGTGGCTGTGGTGTGCGCTGCTCTCCAAGGAGAGCGCGATTCCGCTGCCGCTGATCGCATCGCTCGTCTGTCTCTGCAGCGTTTCCACGCAGATGAACGATGAGCTGCGCGGGCGCATTCGCTTCACGGTTCGCGAGACGGCGTCGACGTGGATCGCGTTCGCCGTTTATCTCGCGTGGCGCGCGAAGCTGTTCGGATCGATCTGGAAGGTCTACCCGAGCTCGTCGCCGCCGCACGATCTCGCCGAATGGCTCGACCGCGTTCTGTCGGTGCGGCACGTGATCGCCGCCAACGTGAGCGGCACGACGGCATGGGCCGCGATCGCCGGTGCGCTCGTCGTCGTGATGGCTGCGATCGCGCTCGCGCAGCGGCAACGACTGCCGCGCGACATCGCGCTGCTCGGGCTCGTGCTGCTGTTTTGCGCTGCCATGTATGCGCTGGCGCCGACGTTCAGCTTCCCGCTCGCGCCGGCGAACGGCGACGGCGGACGGCACCTGTATCTCGCGTGGGTCTACGCGTCACTGATGCTCGCGCTCGCAGCGGCCGCGTCTTGCGCGTCGCAATGGGCGATCGTCGCGCTGCTCGCGGTGGCCGTCTTCAGCGAAGCGCAGAGCCTTGGCAAGTGGCAGGCGGCCGCGCGCGAGATGCGAAGGATCACGAGCCGCATCGCCTCGTTCGCGGAACGCGTGCCGCATGGCAGCTACGCGCTGCTGTACCTGCCCGACCACGTCGGCCCCGTCCTCTTCGGACGGAACGCGCAGGGCGGCATCGTGCAGCCGCCACGACAGCCGGCGGACTACCTCGATCGGATGGCGGTGATGACCGAGGAAGGCTTCGACGAATGGAGCGGGCGGCTGTCGCGGATGGCCGGGCCCGGCAACGCGTATCCGGCCAACATCGACGGCATCGACAAGGCCACGCTCTACTGCTGGAATCCGCGGTCCGATTCGATCGTGCCGCTGACGAGTGGTGCCGCGTCGCGCAATGCCGCGCAGTGGCGCCGTGAAGCGGCGGCGAAACTGCAGTCGGCCGGTTGCTTCGGCGCGCTGTAGGAAGTCGCGCAAAGCCACGCGCCCGACGCGATCGTTGCGATCACGCCGCGGGCTGCGCGGCCTCTTCGTGGTACTCCTGCTCGACGTTCACGTTCCAGATCGCCGCCTTGTCGCGCGTCGGATCGAGGATGCATTCGACGGCGAGCCTTGCGCTCACCATCGAATGATCCTGGTTGTTGTAACGGTGCATGCCGTTGCGGCCGACGGGGTACAGGTTCTCGATGCCGTCGAGAAATTGTCGAATACGATCGAATTCGCCATAGCTGCCGACGTAAGCCGGATACGCCTTCGGCACCTTGATCACGCGCATGTCGAGGACGTCGGCATCGTCGGCGAATCCGAGCTTGACGAGCTCGCGGCGGGCGAGATCGCGCAACGCCTCGTCGCTCATTTGCCACAGCGCGTCGCCCTCGGTGCAGAAGTATTCGAGACCGAGCCAGATGCGGCCGCTGTCGGCGACCATCGCCGGGCTCCAGTTGTTGAAGATCTGCACGCGTCCCATCAGGACGTCCGGCTCCTGCACGTAGATCCACGTATCGGGAACCAGGTTGTTGGTAAATCCGCTGCGCATGTAGGGACCGGGACGAAGCCGCGACAGCAGCACGCCCACGGTGATGAAGTCGCGGTAGCAAAGGCCTTTGGCGATGCGCGCCACATCAGCGGGCGGGGATGGGTCCAGCGCAGCCGCGAGATCCTTGATCGGCATCGTCGAGATCACCGCGCTGCACCTGATCTCGCGTCGTGCACCCGATGCGTCTTCGCAGATCGCCGAAACGATCCGTGCGTCGTTACGGCGGAAGCTGCAAAGACGCGTCGACAGCACGATCTCGCCGCCGGCGTCGCGAACGCGCTCGGCAACGCTCTCCCACATCTGGCCCGGCCCGCGCTTCGGGTACAGGAAGCGTTCGATCAAGCTCGTCTCGGTGCCGTGCTGCGCGATGTCGTGCGCGCGACGCCGTGTCGCTTTGGTCAATGCATGCCGAACCGCCCTGGTGATCGACAGTCCCTTGATCCGTTGCGCACCCCATTCGGGGCTGATCTCGCGGCACGTCACGCCCCACACCTTCTCCGTGTAGTCGCGAAAGAAGGTTTCGTAGAGCCGGCGTCCGAAGCGGTTGACGAAAAAATCCTCGAGGTTGCGCTCGGGGCGAATCGGCGCGATGCGCGCTTTGAGATAGCTCGCGCCGATCCACGCGACCCGCAGCACGCCGAGGTTTTGCAGCGTTCGTGCGCTGAGGCTGATCGGATAGTCGAAGAACTTGCGCAGGTAGAGGATGCGCGACAGGCGCGGCCGAACGAGCAGCGCGCGCTCGGGCGCATCGGCGGCCAGCGCGTCGGCGGCCGCGAGGTTTCGCGACGCATCCGGGCCGGGCCGGTAGGACTCCATCGCGGGCGAAAGCGGCAGGATGTCGCGCCACCAGTTGGTGACCCACGCGACTTTCGAGAAGAATCGATGGCCGCCGATATCGAGGCCGTTGCCGTTGTGTCGCACGGTTCGCGCGAGCCCGCCGACCTGATCGAGCGTTTCGACGACGAGCGGACGATGCGTTGGCGAACGGCGCAAAAGCTCCAACGCCGCAGTGAGTCCGCCGGGACCGGCGCCGATGATCAGGACCGGCAGGGGACCACCCGCCGAATCGCCCTCGTGCGCGGCTTCCATGGCTGGCGACGCGAGCTCGACGCTCATGCGTTGAAAACCACGCGGCCGGTATTCGTTATGTCGTAGCCGCGAAGCGAGGAAGCCGTCGCGGCGAACTCGGGCCTGCGCGTCCACGCGAGAAGCGTCTGCAGCGGCGGCTCGAATGCATCGCGGCGAAGTGCGACCAGATCGAAGCGCTCGGTCGCCAGCGGAACAAACGCGAGACCGTTCGCGCGTGCGGCGGCTTCGATGCCGAGGCCGACGTCGGCGTGGCCTTCGCGAATGAGCGCTGCGAGCTCGGTCTCCGCGTGCGCCACCCGCGTCGACCACGCGAGCGAGTCGGCGGGAACGCCTGCCTGCGCGAGCAGATGCAGCAGCAGCCGATGACTGCCGGCTTCGGCTTGCCGCGTCGCAACGCGTACGTGCTTTCGCGCGAGATCGGCGACCTTGCGAATGCGATGTGGGTTGTCTTCGCGCAACAGCAGGCCCTGTGTGCGTCGCGCCCATTCGAGGACGACGACGTCGGAGCCGCCGAGCAGCGTACGCACGAGCGGGATGTTGTACTCGCCGCTCGCGCCATCGAGCCAGTGCGAACAGGCCGCCGTCGCCTCGCCCGCAGCGAGCGCTTCGATGCCGGCACGGCTTCCGCCGGCGAGAATTGCGAGGCCGCAGCGCGATTCGCGTACCGCCCATTCGAGCAATGGGTCGTGGCTTCCGGCAATGATTGGCGGCCGCGCAAGTACCGGAGCCGTCGGAACTCCGCCCTTCGCGGCGAGCCACGCATCGACCTGCGCGCGCGGGAAGAGCAGCTTGCCGGTTGCGCGCACGTGGGGGATCGCGCGTTCGCGCACGAGATCGTAGATGCGCCGTTCCTTGAGCCGCAGATAGTCGGCGACCTCGCGCGTGTCCATCATTTCCGCGCGCGGCTCGACGGTCTTGTCGGCTGGAGAATCGGCCCTGGCCACGGCCGATTTTCGCATACGGGTAATTGCTATGCGCCTGGGCGGCGCTCGTGCGTTCGCGAGTGCGGGAGGTTGCCTTTCGCGCGACTGCTGCGACGCCAAACACGAATGCGAAGGGATTGCCGACCCTGTTCCGCAGTTTTCACCATCGCGTCAGCGGGACGCCCACAGCATCGGTACAACTCAGGCAAAGGCGCGCATCGCGCCGTTGACGCATGATGCAACCATGCGTCACGGCGCGACGGCAATGCGGCAATTCTGTTTTGCCGCGGCGAGGTTCAGCCGATCCTGATCGGCGTGATCTTCGTTCCCTGCAGCGCTACGCCGGCGAGCAGGCCCTCGTTGTTCAGCACGAACTCGACGACCGGCTGTTTCACCGAGGCGGTGCTGATGCGCGCATTGGCGCCGAAGCTTGCGACGGCGAGGTCTGCATCCGCACCGACAGTCCAGCCGTTGCTGTTGCGGAAGTGGTCAAGCGCCTCGGGCGTCATGAACGCCAGCACGACGGCCTTGGATTGCGCGCCCGCCTGATAGCCGATCGAGCCGCCATGGATCGTGTAGTAGCGGACCGGCTGACCGTGTACGCGCAGCACGCCGTCCCCGCGCTCGCCACCGACGATGAAGCTGATCTTGTTCACGTCGGGGAAGACCAGCACACCGTTCGCACGGGCGAGCAGATCGTGCGCATTCGGCGAGACGTTATACAGGCGCGAAAGGGTTGCGTCGGCGCTTGCGTTGATCTCACGCCGTGCATCGGCGGAACTGGCCTGCGTATGGAAAGGCGTCGTCGTGCAGCCGGCAACCAGCGTGCAGGCGGAAACGAAAAGGAATGCAGCGAGCCAGGCTCGCCGCGGAGGGGCTGTATTCGGTTTCATCATCGAGTCTCCTTGCTGAACTGTGCAACGCATTGAAGCGGCCAATGGTGAATCGGCCGCCGGGACGTGAAGCGTCCACAGGTTGGACTCGCAAGACCCATACCGCGTTGCCCGAATCGACGCGAGACAGGCGCCGATCGCACGATGTCGCTATTTGCCGCTCAGGATCGATTCGCGCGAAAGACGCCGCGCGACGGCGACGAGCGCGATGACGACGATCGCAAGCGGCGCGATCCATGATGTCGCCAGCGCAACGAGCGCCGGGGCCTCGCCGCGAAGCGACGTGTTGAGCAGCGAATACTGGGCCGACACCGGCACGAACATCAGCCAGCCCGGTTCCTTGCGCTGCATGAAGAGTTGCACGACCGGAATCAACGACACGACGAAGAGCAGCACCGACACGTTCGCCTGCGCTTCCTTGTAGGCGCGGGCGCGACTGCCGACGTAGAGCAGGATCGCGGGCAGCATCAGGATCATCGGCACCAGCACGAGCAGGAAGCGGCCGAATTCGCGCGCGCCGAACAGGAACGGCACGCCGACCGGCGGCAGCGGAGCGAACGCGAGCGTCAGGTAGAACCCGGTCAGCGTCAGCGTGACGACCAGCGCGTCGAACAAGCACACCGCGAGCCATTTGCCGACGACGATTTCGGCAGGACGC
>JAICLP010000028.1 GCA_025925475.1 Burkholderiales bacterium
AGCGCGGTGAGCGGCGCCGAAACGAGCGCGACCTGGATCGTCGTGAACAGGCTGTCCCACGCCGAGCCGCTGAACAGCACGCCGTGCGACGACCATTCGATGCGAAAGCCATCGAGAAAATGGCGGAACGACGGCGTCATGTCGCCGCGGCCGATGTCGCGGACGAAGCCGCCGGTCGCGATGACCGCATAGCCCATCAGTGTGAACACGATGAATCCCACCGCAATCCAGAAGCATGCGAGCCACAGCTTGCGCGGCAGCGGCGCCGCCGCGCCGCCGTCGCCTTTGCCGCTGACCGTCACGTACGATGCGCGGCCCACCCAGCGCTGCTGCAGGAAGAACGCGACGAGCGTCAACGCGAGCAGCACGATCGCGAGCACCGCGGCGCGCCCCGCATCGTATTGCGCACCCGCGACGGCGAAGAAGATCTTCGTCGACAGCACCTCGAAATTGCCGGCGAGCACGATCGGGTTGCCGAAATCGGCGAGGCTTTCGACGAACGCGAGCAGGAACGCGTTCGCGAGCGCGGGACGCAGCAGCGGCCACGTGACCGTGCGAAACACGCGTCCGAGCGATCCGCGCAGCGTCTGCGCCGCCTCCTCGAGCGCCGGGCTGATCGCCGCGAGCGCGCCATGCAGCAGCATGAACGAGATCGGCGTGAACGTGAGCAACTGCGCGATGGCGACGCCCGGCAATCCGTAGATCCAGCGCGAGCGCGGGATGCCGATCACCTCGAGCCAGCTCGTGATGAGTCCGGTGCGTCCGAACAGCACGACGAGCGCGAGCGCGACGACGAACGGTGGCGTGATGACCGGCAGCACCGACATCAACTTCAGCACCGGCCCGTAGCGCCTGCCGCCGCGCTGCACGACGAGCGCAAGCGCGAGACCGAGCAGCGTCGACAGCGTGCCGACGATCGTCGCGAGCAGCGCCGAATTGATCGCGACGCCGCAGCGCGTGCCGCCGCCGAAGCAACCGAGGCTCCAGATGTCCTCGGTCAGCAGGCGCTCGCCGGCGAGGTGCGGCGCGAAATGTCCCTGCGCATCCTGCACGGCGGCGATCAGAGCGGTGCCGATCGGATAGAAGATGAAGAGAACGAGCAGAACGCCGATCGTCACGACGATCGACGCGATCATCGTGTTGCCCGCGAAGAGTCCGAGGTGCGCGAGCGCGCGCGCGAGGCAAAGCGTCAGCGCGCAAAGCGCGATCGTCGCGCCGATCCCGAACGAGGGTCCGTTGACGCCGGCGACGAAGCCCTGCGCGAACGCCCATGCGAGCGCGACGCCGGACGCGAGCGCGGTGAGTCGCGCGAAGCCAAGCCACGCAAACACAAGCGTTGCAAATGCCGCGGCGAACAGTGGAACGAGCGCCGCTGCGGCCGAATAGTGCGTCCACTTCGCAATGCCGGCACCGGCAACGAGCCGCAACGCGCTGGCGCCCGCGTCGAGGCTCCAGGGCAGGACGACGAGCGCCGCGAGCGCGACGGCGGCAATGATCGTCGTCGCGACATCGCGCGGCGTGCCGCGCACGCGCGCGGCAGGCAATGGCGCCGTCAGAGGGGTGGCCATCGTCGACACCAACCGGGGTCGGAGACGATTTACGCCGATGCGAAAATCGTCTCCGGCCCTACCTCGGTTTCGCTATTTCGGCAGCGTCGACACTTCCTTGTCCCAGCGTGAAAGGAGCCGGGTGCGCTCGGCCGTCGAGCCGTACTTCGCGAAGTCGTAGTTGATGAGCTTGATCTCGGAGAACTTCGGCGCAAGCGGCGATACCGGCGCGTTCTTGTTCGACGGAAGCTGGTAGCTTACCTTCGCATCGAGGCCGATCCTCTGCGCCTCGGGCGTCAGCGCCCAGTCGTACCACTTCTTCGCGTTCTCCATGTTCTTCGCGCCCTTGATGATGCTCATGCTGCCGATCTCGTAGCCGGTGCCTTCGCACGGCGACACGATCTTGAGCGGTGCGCCGCCGAGGATCTGGTAGAGCGCGTCGTGCTGGAACACGATGCCGACCATCGTCTCGCCGGTGGCCGCGGCACGCGCCGGCGCGGCGCCCGACTTCGTGTACTGGTTGACGTTCCTGTGCAGCTTCTTCAGGTAGTCGAACGCCTTGTCCTCGCCCATGATCTGCACGATCGTCGCGAGCATGTTGTACGACGTGCCCGATGAGTTCGGATTGGCGACCTGCACTTCGTCCTTGAACTCCGGCTTGATCAGGTCCGCCCAGCACTTGGGCTCGGCGATGCCCTTCTTCTTCAGCAGATCGGTGTTGTACGTGTAGCCGAGCGCGCCCGCATAGATGCCGACGGTGCGGTACTTCGACTCCTCCGCCTGCCGCACCGCCCAGTCCTGCAGCTGCGACAGCATCGGCGACTTGTACGGCTCGGTCAGCCCCTCCTCGGCGGCCTGCAGGTGCGGGTCGCCGGTGCCGCCCCACCAGATGTCGCCGCGCGGGTTCGCCGCTTCGGCCTTGATCTGCGCATAGAACTCGCCGGCGCTCTTGCGCGTCATCAGCACCTTGATGCCGAACTTCTTCTCGAACGCGGCGACCATCGGCCGGCACCATTCCTCCTGCACCGTGCAGTAGACGACGAGCTCGCCCTGGGCGGCCGCGGCGAACGGCAGCGCGAACAGCAACGCGGGCAAAAGGCCGCGCAACAAAGTCGAGATCCGCATGTTTCCTCCGAATTCCTGCGCTGCCGCGGGGGGAATCCCCGCGCTCGGTCGGCGAGTGTAGCGGAATTCAGATCGCGCGGGCGATCAGCTCGTACGAGCGGTGACGCGGCGCCGGATCGTGCGTCCAGGTCACGACGACGATCTCGTCCAGGTCGAAGCGGCGGCCGAGATCGGCAAGGCGCTCGGCGACCGCCTCGCCGGTGCCGACGATCGCCTTGCGCCGAAGCGCCTCGATCGTCGCACGCTCGCTCTCGGTGTACGGATAGGCATCGGCGAACTCGGGCGTCACCAGCGGCTTGCGTACGCCCTTCTCGAAGCCGACGCGCCAGAACTCGCGCGTCTTCAGCAGATGCCGGGCTTCCGCTTCGGTATCCGCGGCGAGCGCCCAGACGCAGATCGTGGCCTGCGGCGATGGATGCCGCGGGCTCGGCTTGAAGTTGCGCCGGTAAAGCGCAAGCGCTTCCTCGGTACCGCGGCCTTCGGTGAAGAAATATGCGTACGCGTACGGCAGGCCGAAATGGGCAGCGAGCTGCGCGCCGTAATCGGAGCTGCCGAGAATCCACAGCTCGGGACACGTCGGACCCTTCGGATGCGCGCCGATCGCCGCAAACGGATGACCTTCGTCGAGCGGCTCGCCACACACCCATTTGCGCAGCTCGTGCACCTGTCGCGGGAACTCCTCGGCGGCGTTCGCATACGGGTTGAGCGCGAGCGCGGTCAAGCGATCGGAGCCCGGCGCGCGTCCGACGCCGAGATCGATGCGGCCCGGCGCGATCGCTTCGAGCACGCGAAACTGCTCGGCCACCTTGAGCGCCGAGTAATGCGGCAGCATGACGCCGGCGCTGCCGACCCGGATGCGCGCCGTCGTCGCCGCGATCGCGGCCATCAGCACCTCGGGCGCGGTGCCGACGATGCTGTCGCTCGCGTGATGCTCGGAAACCCAGTAGCGGTGATAGCCGAGCGCCTCGCAATGGCGCGCGAGCGCGAGCGTCTGCCGGATCGCGAGATCCTGGCTCTCGCCCTCCGCGGCGGTCGACTGGTCGAGAACGGACAGCTTCAATTCAGCCGGGCAACGAGCGGAGCGAGCGGGGGAAATGCGTCATCCTACGGCGTCAGCACGACCTTGAGACAATCATCCTGCTTCTTCGCGAACATCTTGTAGCCGTCGGGCGCGTCGTCGAGGCGCATCCGGTGCGTGATGATGAAGCTCGGGTCGATCTCGCCATTCTCGATCCGTGCAAGCAACGGCTTCATGTAGCGCTGCACGTGGCACTGGCCGGTTTTCATCGTCAGCGAGCGATTCATGAACGAGCCCATCGGAAACTTGTCGATGAATCCGCCGTAGACGCCGATCACCGAAACGGTGCCGCCGTTGCGGCACGCCATGATCGCCTCGCGCAGCGCGATCGGCCGATCCGACTCGAGCATCAGCGCCTGCTTGAAGCGATCGTACGCAAAGAGCGCGGGATGCGCCGCGTGGGCCTCCATGCCGACCGCGTCGATGCAGGCGTCGGGACCGACCCCGCCGGTCAGCTCCTTCAGGGCATCGAACACGTCCCGGTCCTCGTAGTCGATCGTGTCGGTCGCGCCCGCCTTGCTCGCCGCCATCGCGAGGCGGTCGGCAAAACGGTCGATCGCGATGATGCGCGCAGCACCGAGCATCTTCGCACTCGCGATCGCGAACTGTCCGACGGGCCCGCAGCCCCAGACCGCAATCGTGTCGCCCGGCTCGATGTCGCACATCTCGGCCGCCATGTACCCCGTCGGAAAGACATCGGACAGGAACAGCGCCTGCTCGTCGGCCATACCCGCGGGCACCTTGAGCGCGCCGAAGTCGGCGAACGGCACGCGCGCATATTCGGCCTGGCCGCCCGCGAAACCGCCGAGCATGTGCGAGTAACCGAATGCGCCGGCGGGCGAATGTCCCATGATCTTCTCGGCGAGCCACGCGTTCGGGTTCGAGTTCTCGCACAGCGAATACATCTTCGCCTCGCAGGCGAGGCAGTTGCCGCACGCGATCGCGAACGGAACGACGACGCGGTCGCCGACCTTCAGATTCTTGACGTCGGGACCGACGTCGACGACCTCGCCCATGAACTCGTGCCCCATGATGTCGCCCTTTTTCATCGTGGGGATGAAGCCGTTGTAGAGGTGCAGGTCGGAGCCGCAGATCGCCGTCGCCGTGACGCGCACGATCGCGTCGCGCTGGTTCATGATCACCGGATCGGGCACGTTCTCGACCCGCATGTCGTGCTTGCCGTGCCAGCAGGTTGCCTTCATCGTCAGTTCCCTTCCTGTGCGATCAATCGGCCGACGCGGACGACGAAGCCGCCGTATCGCCGTAAGCGCTCGCCTCGCCCGACGGTTGTCCGGGCCGCTGCCTGACATCGCCCATTCCTTCGGGGCTGCCATCCGAGCGGACGACCTCGCCCGTTTCGACGATCTGCTTGAAGCGATGCAGGTCGTCGTAGATCTGCTGCTCGGGCGATTCGTTGAACAGCATCGCTGCGAGCTTGCCCGCCTTACCACCCGGCGGGCGGTACTGGAGATCGACGCGCACGATCGTGCCGCGGTTGCCGGGCCGCGGCTCGAAACGCACGCTGCCGCTGCTCTCGACGTCGGCGCCTTCGAGCGTCTGCCACGAGATCCGCTCGTTCGGGACGTCGGCCGTCATCCGCGCATCCCACTCGACGCTCGTGCCCGCCGGGCCGTTGACGACCCAGTGCGAGACGCCCGGGCCTGTCGTGCGCACCGACTGCACGTGATACATGAAGCGCGGGAAGTTCTCGAACGTGCGCCAGAACGCATAGAGCTCGTGCGGCGGACGATTGACGACGACGCTTCGCGACATGGTGATGCCGGCCTCGCCGACACGCTCGCGGGAGAGCTCGCGCGCGCAGTAGACGTCGAGCGCGGTGACGCCGAGCACGCCCGCCGTCGCGAGCGCGACGCCGCTCCTGTTCATCCGCGGCGAAGCGCCGGCCGCCGCGAGCGTCGCGATGTCGACGGCGTCGCCCGCCACGCGCGACCATACGGCAGCGGCGGGGCGACGACCCTGCCCGAAGATCATCAGTCCGCTCGCCAGTTCGCGAACGCCATAGAAGCGGATCAGGTTCGCGTATTTGCCGTTGCCGCCGACAAGACGCGAGATCAATCGCGGCGCGACAATTTGCGCGAGACCGAGCGAAATGCTGAACCATGCGAGCCCATGCGCGAGACGCTGCGCGCTCGCGTCGCGCATCCGCGATTGGCGATCGCTGCCGTGCGCGGGCTGCCGCGGCCGGCGCATGACCTCGGGTGCGATGTCGCCGGACGGCCCGTTCGGCCGATTGTCCGTTCGTTGCATGACCACCTCCTCGTTTCGAAACGCGATCGTCGGCGCGCGACGACGCGAATCGCGCGACGATCGGCAATAAATTCCTGATGTCTTGTCACTTTGCCGAAGGCCGCGACACGAACGCGCGACGTGCCGTGGCGTTGTGACACGCACGACCCTGCTTTCGTTGCGAGAAGAACGCTCCCCGGGAAGGGCTACTGCACGGTCATCATGACCGGCGCATGGTCGCTGGTGCCGACGTCGGCCAGTACCTTGCACTCGCTTACGCGATCGGCGATCGATTTCGAGGCGAGGATGTAGTCGATGCGCCAGCCGATGTTGCGCTGGCGCATGTTGCGCCACGGCGGCCACCACGAGAACATCGTGTCATCGTCGGGATTCTGCGCGCGCCCGACGTCGACGAAGTGCGCGCCGAGCAGCCGGTCGAACAGTTCCCGTTCCTCGGGACGCTGACCGATCACGCCCGCCTTGCGCTCGCGCGGATGCACGTCGATGTCGGCGTGCGCGACGTTCAGGTCGCCGCACACGACGATATCGCGGCCCTCGGCGGAAAGACGCGCCGCCCAGTCGGCGAGCTTCGACAGGAACGCGACTTTCGCCTGGTAGTCCTTGCCGCCGTTCGGGACATAAACGGACGCGAGCACGAGGTCGCCAAGCTCGACCTGCACGATCCGCGACTCCATGTCGAAGTCGGGATGCGTGAACGACGGATCGGCCGCGTGCATGTTCCTGCTGACATGCAGCGACACGCCCGAATAGGCGCGCATGCCGTGCCAGTAGACGTGGTAATCGGCATGGCCGCAGCGTTCGGGAATCTGGCCCGGTTCGGCCTTCAGTTCCTGCAGGCAGACGACGTCGGGACGGTCGCGATCAAGCCATTCGCAGAACTGCGCCTCGCGCGCGCGGATGCCGTTGACGTTCCAGGTGGCAATTTTCATTTGCGACTATCCGCGAAGCCCTCACCCGCCTCGCTTTGTCCGGCTCCCTCTCCCCGCATGCGGGGAGCGGGTTGGGGTGAGGAGAAGCTCATCGCTTGCGCGCGAGCGTCAGCCCATCCCCGATCGGCAGCAACGACAGATCGATGCGCTCGTCGCGATGAAGCTTGTCGTTCAGCGCCTGCAGCGCAGCGGTGTCCGCGGTCTTCGCCGGCTGCGCGACGCTGCCGCTCCATAGCACGTTGTCGATCGCGATCAGTCCGCCCGCTCGCAGCAGCCGCAGGCAGCGCTCGTAATAGTCGTCGTACGCGGGCTTGTCGGCATCGATGAACGCGAAGTCGAACGTGCCGGCTTCGCCGTTCGCAAGCCGCTCGTCGAGCGTCGCGCGCGCCGGCGCGAGCCGCAGATCGATCTTGTGCGAAACGCCCGCCTGCTTCCAGTACGGCCGTCCGATGCGCGTGTATTCGTCGCTCACGTCGCACGCGAGCACGTAACCGTCATCGGGCAGCGCGAGCGCGACGGACAGCGCGCTGTAGCCGGTGAAAACGCCGATCTCGACCGTCCGTTTCGCACCGATCAGCCGCACGAGCAGCGCCATGAACTGTCCCTGCTCGGGACCGATCTGCATGACGGCGTGTGGATGCGCCCGCGTTGCCTCCCGCAACGCGGCCTGCGCCGGATGCTCGCGCAGCGAGTGCGACAGCACGTATGCGTACAGCGCGTCGTCGAGGTTAAGCGTGCGGTTCATCGTCGGACCCCTGCAAACACGAACGCCGTGCGAACGCCACGGCGGGCGCGCGCACGGCGATCGATCGAACGGCGTGCGTCAGCTTCGCATGCGACCGGCGATCTTCGCCATCGCGACGGTCAGCGCGGCCGTGCCGAGCGTTTTCACGAGATCGGGATGCTGCGCGTAGAAGTTCCCGAGCGCGTCGAACACGCCCGAGCTGTGCTGCTCGGCATGATTGGCGATGTCCTGCACCTGGTCGGGCGATATCTGCGACGCCTGCTGCGGCGTCACCTGCGGCGTGCCGCCGCCGGCGGTCAATTGTCCGAGTATTCCGCCGAGCGCTCCGCCGCCGAGCGACGACAGCGCGCCCTGCGGCAGCGAGGCGAGGATCTGGTTCAGCATGCCCGCCTGCTGGTTGGGGTTCGCGTTCGAATAGACCTGGCTCACCATCTGCCCGAGCGACGGCGTCTGATCGGAGCGCAGCGCATCCGAGATGCCCTGCCCGACGACCTGCGGCGATGCCTGCTGCGCGATCTGGTCGAAGTGATCCCCGGCATCGGCCGAGGACTGGCCGGCGGGAACGTTCAAATACTTCGAAAGCAGTCCTCCGAGATCGAGTGCCATGCGGCCTCCTTCGTATCAAGGTTTGTAGTACGCGGGAAATTCCTTCTTGAGCTCGCCCAGCTTCGGCAGGTCGTTGTAGACGATGTACGGCTGGTCGGGATGAAGCTCGAGGTAATTCTGATGATAGTCCTCCGCTGGATAGAACTTGTCGAGCGCGACGACCTGCGTGACGATCGGCTTGCCGAACGTGTTCGCCTTGTCGAGTTGTGCGATGTAGTTCTGTGCGACCTGCTGCTGCGCCGGGCTCGCGTAGAAGATTGCCGACCGATACTGCGTGCCGCGGTCGGGGCCCTGCCGGTTCAATTGCGTCGGATCGTGCGCGACCGAGAAGAACACCTTCAGAAGCTCGGCGTAGCTCACCTTGGCCGGGTCGTACGTGACCTGCACCGACTCGGCATGCCCGGTGGTTCCGGTGGAGACGATCATGTATTTCGCCGTTGCGGCGCTGCCGCCCGAATAACCCGACACGACCTTCGACACGCCCTTGACGTGCTTGAAGACCGCATCGACGCCCCAGAAGCAGCCGCCGGCAAACACTGCCGTCGCGTCGCCCTTCGCCGTCGACGCGGGCTGCGGGCCGGCGTAATCGGGAACGGCCGCACTGGCGCCGGCCGCGAAAAGGCCGAGGAGCAGAAGAAGCTTGCGCATGGGAATCTCCTTCGAATGGAATCGCGGATGGGTAGGTCTTCCGCGCCCGATCCTTACGACGTTGCGACGAGCGGCAAGTTCGGCAAGGCCGGCGGTGCCGGCAGCGCTCGCGCTAACGATACACCGGTCGTCGCGAGCGCGCAGGAGCGGGCCCGCCCCTGCGACGGCTACTTGGTGCCGAAGATACGGTCGCCCGCGTCGCCCAGGCCGGGCAGGATGTAGCCGTGCGAGTCGAGCTCGCGATCGATCGCGCCGGTGTAGATCGGCACGTCGGGATGCGCCTCCTGGAACGTCGCGATGCCTTCGGGGCACGCGACGAGGCAGACCATGCGGATCGACCGCGGCCGCGTTTCCTTGAGCCGTTCGACGGCGGCGACCGCCGAGTGTCCCGTTGCCAGCATCGGATCGAGCACGATCGCATCGCGCTCGTGCATGCCGCCCGGCAGCTTGAAATAGTATTCGACGGCGACGAGCGTCTTCGGATCGCGATAGAGCCCGATGTGCCCGACGCGCGCGCCGGGGACGACGTTCAGGAAGCCGTCGAGCAGGCCCGTGCCGGCGCGCAGGATCGGCACGAACACGAGCTTCTTGCCGTCGATCAGCCGCGAGCGCATCGGCTCGAGCGGGGTCTCGATCGTGACCTCGTTCATCGGCGCATCGCGCGTCACTTCGTACGCCATCAGCGAGCCGATCTCGTTCAGCAGCCGCCGGAAATTCGTCGTGCTCGTTTCCCGGCGCCGCATCAGCGTCAGCTTGTGCTGGATCAGCGGATGATCGAGAACGTGGACGGGCGCGGTCATCAGAAAAGCGTGCCGTCGGAACGAACGCGCAGCGGCGGCTCGCCGTTACGACGTCGTGCGGCCAGCTCGCGTCCGGCCGCCCATGTGCCGCCCTCGAGGATGCACGCGAGCGGCAGTTGCGGCCGGTCGAGCTCGGCACGCACGTGCTGCGCGAGCTCGTCGATCAACGTGACGGTCAACGCGCGCCACTCGACGATGATCTCGTCGCCGGGCGCCCACTGCGCGTCGCGATCGGCCTCGTTCGCGAGCTGCAGCACGCCGCTGTCGAGCAGGAGGCCGCCGTTCCGATATTCGGCGAGCGCGGTGAGCGCATCGCGGTCGGTCACCGCAATGCCGGCCCATTCGAACGGCTCGAACAACGAATAGGCGAGCCACTGCGACAGCTTGTGAAACGGCACGAGCCCTTCGCTGGCGCCGCTGCCCTGCGCATTGCGGTGCGGCCAGACGTCGCCGGGCAGCTCGTCCCGCGCGTGCCAGATGCCGCCGAAACCTTCGAGCAGCGCACGCAGGATCGCGGGCGCCGAAATCGTGGGCGCATTCAGCATCCGGTCGAAGAGCGCGCTCGGGCGTGCGACGAGCCCGAAGCGATCCGGGCGCCTCTCGAGCATGTCGCCGAGGCGCCGCAACAGTGCGGCGCGGCCGTCGAGCGCGACGAGCGCATTGCGCGGCGTCACCTGGAACCACTGCGCGAGGGTCGCCGTATCGATGCCGGTGAGCGCCGCGGCGTCGACGCGCAGCGGCTCCCCGGGCGACGCCGAGAATGCGCCACCCAGGAATGCGCAAAAGCTCGCAACGCCGAGACCCTCCGAGCGACCGTAATCGTCGATCGTGCCCGGCTCCCGATAGCGCCACGCGGCGCCGGCGCCCGCATCGAGCAGCACGCTGACGACGCAAAGGTCGATCTGCGCGCGCAAGCGGTCGTGCGTGCCGTAGCAGGCGAGCTGGCGGTTGAGCTCGCTCACCCGGCTGCGGCCGCCCGCATCGAAGTGACGCCAGCGGCTGTGATACGGAATCGCCAGATCGCGATAGCGGCGGCGCGTCACGTCGGCGACGAGCCGCGCGCAACTCGCGAGCCGGCTTCGATCGACGCGAAAATGCACCGAGTCGCCGGCTTCGACGGCGCGCGTGATGTTCGCGCAGCGCTCGCGAATCGCGGCAGGAGACAGCAGCTCCGCGCCGACGGAGGGTGCAACGGCCAGCATCAGAGTGACCTCCCCTTCGCGCTGGCGAGCGCCGCGCCGTCAGGTGCCTCGCCGTCGCTGAAGTAGCCGGCAGCGACCTTCGCATCGATCTCGACGCGCGCGTCCGCGGGCACGAGCCCGTCGGGTATCGGGATGCGCGCACCGACCTCGATGCCGGCGGCGACGATCGCGTCGTACTTCATGTTGCTCATCGACACGAGTCGATGGATCTTGCGCACGCCAAGCCAGTGCAGCACGTCGGGCATCAATTGCTGGAAGCGCATGTCCTGCACGCCGGCGACGCACTCGGTACGCAGGAAATAGTTGTTCGCGCTGTCGCCGCCAGCCTGGCGCTTGCGCGCGTTGTAGACGAGGAACTTCGTCACCTCGCCGAGCGCGCGGCCTTCCTTGCGGCAATAGACGACGAGTCCGACGCCGCCCGCCTGCGCGCCGCGAATGCATTCCTCGATCGCGTGCGTGAGGTACGGCCGGCACGTGCAGATGTCGGAGCCGAACACGTCCGAGCCGTTGCATTCGTCGTGCACGCGCGCGGTCAGCGTGACGTCAGGATCGGCGAGGTCGCGCGGGTTGCCGAAGACGTAGACGGTCTGCCCTCCAACCGGGGGCAGCAGCACCTCGAGGTCGCTTCGCGTGACGAGCTCCGGATACATGCCGCCCGTTTCCTCGAACAGCGCACGACGCAGATCCGACTCGGCGACGTTGAACCGGCGTGCAATGCCGGGCAACCACCAGACCGGCTCGAGCGCCGCCTTCGTGACGACGGCGGAGCCATTCGCGAGCAGCACGCGGCCGTCGGGCACGAGCCGACCGGCGGCAATCGCATCGTGCACCTCGGGAAGCTCGATATGCGCCTTGGTGACGGCAATCGTCGGCCGAATGTCGTCGCCGTTCGCGAGAAACGTCTTGTAGACGTCAGCGACCACGGCGCCCCATGGATCGAGCGACACGATCCGGTCGGGCTCCGACCATTGCGGATACGGGCCGATTGCATCGGTCGGCGATGTATTGGTCAGATCGGGACGATGACCGCGCGTCAGCGACTTCGCGGCGACCGCGAGCGCGCGATAGACGCCGTAACTGCCGCTATGCGTTCCGATGACGTTGCGGCGGCTGCGCTCGGTCGTCGTGCCGACGATCGGCCCGCGCACGAGCGGGTCCGCCGCGCCCCAGTGGATCGGCGCGGCGCCGACCGCGCCTTCGTGCGGATGGTGCGACGTGAGCCGGATGTGCCTCGTCGGCGCCGGCGTGTCGATGCTGCTCATCGAGCGACTCCGTAAAACAGTCCAATATACCCTTTGCCGCAAGCGCCATGCCAGTTGCGAAGGGCCGCCCCGAGCAACTGACCAGCCCCCCGGGGGGGCAGCGAGCGACGCGAGCGTGGGTGGATGCTTGATCCGGTGCGGACGAACGTCAGACCGCGACGCGGATCGGGGTATCGGTATCGACGATGTCGACGAGTTGAGAGGGCTCGATCGGCTTCACGAGATGCAGGTCGAAACCCGCCTCGCGCGAGCGCCGCCGGTCCTCTTCCTGCCCCCAGCCCGTGATCGCGACGAGCCGCGCGGCCGCCGTCGCCGGCGAGCGCCGCAAGCTTCGCGCAAGGTCGTAGCCGTTGCAGCCGGGAAGGCCGATGTCGAGGAAGGCGACCTGCGGCGCGAAGTGGCGCGCGACTTCCTGCGCTGCAACGCCGTCGTGCACGACGCGCACGTCGTATCCGAGCGGCGAAAGGATCGCCTCGAGACTCGCCGCGAAATCGACGTTGTCGTCGGCGATCAGGATGCGTTTCACATCGTCCTGCATCGAGCGTGCGGGAAGTTGCGACGGCGCAGCGTCGTGCATCGGTGGTGCGGCGCGGGTGGCGGCTGCTGCCTGCGCCGGTACACGCGGCAGACGCACGACGAACTCGCTGCCGTGGCCGATGCCCTCGCTTCTCGCTTCGATCGAGCCGCGATGCAACTCGACGAGGTGCTGCGCGAGCGTCAGGCCGACGCCGAGCCCGCCCTGGACGCGCTCGAGCGACGCATCGGCCTGCGCGAACATCCGGAACACGGCGGTCAGCATGTCGCGCGCGATGCCGATTCCGTTGTCGCGAATCGATACGGCGACGTCGCGCTCGTCGGCGCTCGCACGAAGCTCGATGCAGCCGCCGGGCTCGGTGTAGTTCGCCGCGTTGTTCAGCAGGTTCGAGAAGACCTGCGAAAGGCGCGTCGCATCCGCGTCGACGAACAGCGGCTCGTCCGGCAGATCGACGATGAACGCATGCTGGCGCTGATCGATCAGCGGCTTCGCCGTGTCGATCGCGCCGCGAATCACGTCCTGCAGCACGACGACGCCCGTGCGCAGCGCGAGCTTGCCGGTCGTGATGCGCGAGACGTCGAGCAGGTCGTCGACGAGGCGCACCATCTGGCGCAACTGCCGCTCCATCATCGCGCGCGCGTCCTTCTCGATCGGCGTGTCGGAGCCGCGGCGCTTCAGGATCTCGAGCGCGTTGCGCAGCGGCGCGAGCGGATTGCGCAGCTCGTGCGCGAGGATCGCGAGGAACTCGTCCTTGCGCCGATTCGCGATGCGCAGCGCGTCCTCGGCTTCGCGCCGCTCGGCGGTCTCGCGCGACAGCCCTTCGTTCGACGCCTCGAGCGCTTCGGCCCGGCGTCCGACTTCAGCGAGCATCGCGTTGAACGCGTCGACGAGCACGCCGACCTCGTCGTGCGTCGCCTTGGTGACCCGCAGCGAAAAATCGCGCCGCTCGATCACCTGGCGCGCAACGTCGGTCACCGCGAGAATCGGCCGCGTGATCGCGCGCTGCAGCGCCGCGGACAACAGCAGCGCGAGCAGAAGGCTCGCGACGAGGACGATGCCGAGGATGCCGAGATAGCCGCGAAGCCGCGCGTCGAGCTCGTAGCTTGCGCGAAGGAAGATCGTGCCGAGGACCTCGCCGCCTTCGACGATGCGCCGATAGACGACGATCTCGCCGCCGTCGATCGCATAGCCGTCGGCCTGCGTCGGGCGCGGAAAGCCGGTACCGAACAGATCGCTCGCGCCGTAGCTCGCGAACAGCCGTCCGCTGGGCTTGTAGATCGCCGCAGCGCGGATGCGCGGCTGCACCTTGAGCAGCGCGAGGTTCTCGCGCGCGGCGCTCGGATCGTCGAATACCAGCGCCGGCGCGCTGGCGCGGCCGAGGATCTGCGCCTGCGTCATCAGCCCGTTGACGCTGCCCTGCTCGTACGCGCGCGACTCGTAGATGACGAGTGCGATCGCAGCGACGACCAGCGCGGCAGCCGTCGTGACGAGCACGACGAGCATCAGCTTGCTGCGTATCGAGCGCCACGGGTTGTGCATCGCCGTCTCGCTCGCGCGCGATCAGCGCGTGGGATGCACCCACATGGCAACGGCGAGCATCCGCGAGCTCAACTTGAGGTCGCTGCGCTCCGCGGCTTCGAGCGATACCTCGAAGCGCACGCGGTTGTCGACGACGACGAGGTTGATGACGCTGCCCGCGGCAAGCCCGCTCGCAAAGTCGCTGACGAGCAGCACCGATTTCTCGTGCGCCTTCGGCGCGAGTCGCGACAGCGCGTCGGCGCCGCCTGCGCCGACGAACAGCACATTGACTCCGTCGAGCGCGTTGCTCTCCTCGACACGGCGCACTTCGAGGGGATGCTGGCCGATACGTCGCTTGGCCACGATCGTGCGCAATTCGTCGGCGATGTCGTCGGCGTCGAGCACGCCGATGACGATCGGTGTCGACGCGGCGCCGATCGCACCGGCGGGCCACTCGACGTAGCTCAGGAACTTGTAGAGAAAGGCCGCCTTGATCTGCTGCTCGGGCTGCGGGGAAGGCTCGGCCAAATCGGGCGCAGGCGCGGACCAGGCGACGAGGACGAGCAGCAGGTAGCCGAACAGGCACCAGGCCGCGACCTGCCAGCGAATGGCGCGGCGCGTGTCGCAGACGGCGTGCACAGCCGGTTCCGTTGCGAGCGTCACGACGGGCATTGCGTCCTCGACAATTGAACGGCCGCGCAGAGCGCGCGCGGGCGATTGGGGGATCGCGCAGTATAAAGGGACTCCGAGCCCGTGCATCCTCTCCCGCGATGCGTCGGTCAGGATCGATACATACAACAAACGGGCGGATGTGACTCCGCCCGCATGCTCGACGCGTCGCGAGGACGCGCGTCAGCAAACTCGCTATGAGTTCGATCCGCGTGACGACTTGTCGCTCGAGCTCGACGAGCTGCCGCCCATGCCCGCCGCGCCGACCGACGGATCGCCCGAGCCGCTGTACATCGTGCCGCTACCCGACGATTGTTGCGACCCGCCGGTGCCGGCTGTCGAATGTTGCGTGCTTCCCGACTGCTGTCCCGAGCTCGTGCCCGATTGCAGGTGCTGCGACGAGCTCCTGCCCGACGTGCCTTCCATCGAGCCGGTCGTGCCGCTGCCGTAGGTCGTGCCGCTGCTCGTGCCCGAGTGTCCGCCCGATTGCGACGCCGAGCCTTCGCGAATCTCGAGCGTGCGGCCATGTTGCTGCTGCCGTGGCGCGTCGATCTCGATTTCGAGCACGCCGTCCTTGAATGTCGCGTTCGCCGAATCGGCGTTCGTGCCCTCGGGCAACGGAATGGTCCGGTAGAAGCTGCCGTAGCTGCGCTCGCTGCGGTAATACCCGCCCTGGTTGTCCGACTGCTCCTGGCGCCGCTCGCCCTGGATGATCACCTCGTCGTCTTCGATGCGCACCTGGATGTAGTCGCGCTTCATCCCCGGCAGGTCGGCCTGGATGCACAGCTTGCCATTGCGCTCCGACACCTCGATGTGCGGGGACCACATCGACGGTGCGCTCGGGCCGTAGCTCGCGGTATCCCAGCGTCCCTGCTCGGGCTCGTTCTGGAAGAGGCTTCGTCCCATGCCGAAGTTCTCGAACAGCCGATCCATCTCGTCGCTGATCCGGCGCATCACCGAGAACGGCCCGCTGCCGTAGCCCGACGATCCGTAATACGGCGACATGGACGAGCCGCCACGCGTTGCAAGCGGACCGCCCGATTGGCCCGGTTGTCTTCCGCCCTGCCATGTCGACGTCCCGACGCCGCGGTCCTGATCTTCGCGACCCTGCGCCTGACGACTTTGACCCGTGCCGCCGTGGCGTCCCTGACTGCCGTAACTCCCCTGTCCCTGCGATCCCTGTCCGTAATTCTGGCCGCCATAGCCGCCCTGTTGTGCGCCGGTGCCCTGTTGCGATGCGCCGCTCTGCGAGCGCTCGGCGCTTTGCTGACGTGACGGGTTATCGCGCGATGAATTTTCGTTCGCCATTGCATTTCTCCTGCGAAGATCGACTGCGAAGGAATCGCCCGGTCAGCCGGGCGTCACGAGAAGGAACCGCGATTGACCGCAACTGGGAACCACACGCGCGGGTCGCATCGGCGGTCGCGAATCCCAGCGATTGGAAAGCGTTGCGTTGCGAGAGTTCGTGCAGCCTTCGTCCATGACGCAAGGCTGCCGCGTTGCACGGCGCAACAACGTTGGCGCAGGAGGGGCGCTCGCCTGATGCGCGTTGCGACGTCGCGCTACGCGGCGTATGCGCGCGATTGTGGATGCAGCCGGCTCGTGCGCGGGACGCCGGCGAGCAGGTACTCCATCTGGTCGGCGAGAATGCGCCGATTGCGCAAAATGAAATGCTCGTGGCGGTTCGGTACGTACGGCACGTACAGCAGCGGCATGTTTGCCTGCTCGGGTGCGCGATTGCCCTTGCGCGTGTTGCAGTTGCGGCACGCCGTCACCGAATTCATCCACGTGTCGCGGCCGCCGCGCGACGCCGGAATGATGTGATCGCGCGACAGGTCGCGGTACAGATAGCGGCCGCCGCAATACGCGCATACCTGCCGATCGCGCGCGAAGAGCATCGGGTTCGTCAGGCTCGGCGTATGCGAATGCGGCCGCCCCGCGCTCCCCTTGATCGCGAGGATCGACTTCGTCGCAATGCGCGAACGCGAGCCGTCGCGCTGGAAGCCGCCGCGAAATTCACGCACGACCGCGCCAAGCGACCACGCCACCATCTGCTTCGCGTGGTAAGTGATCGCTTCCTCCAGCGCGACCCACGACTGCGGCAGGCCGGCCATGTCGACGGTCAGGACGAGGGGGTCCATGGGCTTCGATTGTAATTCGACTGGCAACCCGCCGCCCGGCGGGCGCTGCGGCCGCCCGATACGCGGTCGCAGCACCCGGGGAGCCGTGCGGTATTAACGCGACAGCCCCGCCTTCCGCCGACCGGCTCACGACCGGGCGGTGCTTACGAAGAGAGGCGCGAGCGCCTCCACCCATGCGCGTCCGATGTTGACGGGCGGCAGCGGCTGGCCTTCTCCGCTCGCGAGGCGGACGATCAACCCGTCGCGCGAACGCCAGTACGCGCCTTCGCGTGGCCGCGCGACGAAGTCGAAGTCGCCGCGCCGATACGGTCGCCGATGCACGAAGTTGTCGTTCATGCGTTGCTCCTTTGCGGTCGTCGCGCGAGACGCGCGGGCGCGGCTTTGGAAAGCCGCAACAGGCACCGACCGAAGGAGCTTTTGGAGATCTTTCGACGGTACCGCCGGCCACCCGGCGCACGTCGAAAGACCGGGAGGCGTTACGTCGCGGCGCGGCCGCCCGTTGGGGCGGCAGACGACGGCATGAGGGACGACGAAACGGCAACGACGCCGCGGACGAGAACGTCCGAAGCGATCGTCTGGAAGATGTGCCGTTCGTGGATCATGTCGTGAATGAAAATGGGTCCGTCAACGCTGCGAGTGATTGGATTGTAGCGGCGCGGGGTGCAATGCAGCAAGAAAAAAGCAGATCGTGTGCGGGATGCATCCGCACATTGCAACAGTGTTGCAACACCGAAATGGGGTCAGACATGATTTTCCGGCAACAGCGTCGGAAAGTCGTATCTGACCCCGGTGCTCAGCTCTTGAGGATCTGATCGATCCGCGCCTGCGCCTCGTCGAGCGCCTGCTTGGACTTCTTCTGGCCGACGAGCGCCGCCTGGATCGCGGTCGCCATCGTGTCGCCGATCGCCGGCCATTGCGGCACGCGCGGGCGCCAGTCGACGTCGGTGTCCTGCTCGAGCGACGTCAACGCCGCGTCGACGAAGTTCGGGCCGATCTCCTTCGTCATCGCGACGAACTGCGGCGCTCTCCACAGCGAGCGGCGATTGAGGCCCGTCCGCTTCGCCGGCCCGCTGAACTTCCACGACGTGCGCGCCTGCGTCTCGCCCGACGCGGCCCACGTGATGAAGAGCCACGTCGCTTTCTTCTGCTTGTCCGAAAGCGCGGCGTTGATCGGGAAACCCCAGTTCCAGATCGACGTGCAGCGCTTGCCCGTCGGTCCCTTCGGCCAGCGCGCGAACGCGATCTTGCCGACGACCTTCGACTTCTCCGGATTGACGAGCACCGACGCCGACGAATGCGCGTCGATGTAGCAGCCGATCGTTCCCTGCGAGAACGCGTCGGCGATGTCGGGCCAGTTCCAGTTGCGCACCGCCGGCGGCGCGTAC